>JAKQSH010000123.1 GCA_029570245.1 Deltaproteobacteria bacterium
TCATCACGACCAATCACCGGATCGAGCTTGCCCTTGCGTGCAGCTTCGGTCATGTCGTAGCAGTATTTTTTGAGAGCCTGGTACTTTCCTTCGGGCTCCTGATCTGTAACACGCTGTGTGCCTCTCACTTCCGCAAGAGCGGAGCGAACTCCTTCAGGAGTCACTCCGTGTTCCTTGAGAACTCTCGCGGCTTCGCCACCCTTTCCATCGGCCAGTGCCAGCAGAAAATGCTCGGTCGAAACATATTCGTCTTTCAGAGTGTCGGCCTGATCCTGTGCCGCATTGAGGAGAGTATGCAGGTCTTCTCCCATATACATCTGCCCGCCGCTGACTTTCGGACGAGTATCAAGCCTCCTTTTGATTGCCTCCAGCAGAAGCCTTGATGACACACCAAGCTTTTCCATAATCGGGGGAACCAGACCGCCGTCCTGCTGCAGAAGCGACGCCAGAAAATGTAAAGCAGTGATTTCCTGCTGTCCCATCTGACGAGTCAGGCGTTCCGCTTCGGAAAGAGCTTCCTGTGATTTAAGTGTGAATTTGTCCAGTCTCATTTCTTCTTACTCCATCCTTTCATCAACACGAAAGTAAGACACAAAAAGCCGTTGTCAAGGCATGTTTATTGCATGAATGCCTGTTGAATTACGTTGATGAATTTTGAGGCTTATTGATAAAATTCAAAATTTCTGATAAATATTTGAGACAGTATACGAAGTGGAGACAAAATGCTGAAACATCTGTTCACATTTTCTGCAATTATTGCACTGATTTTATCTTGTGCATGCGCTTCTGAAGAAGGCGGAAATCCGCCAGACGGCGACATGGAAGCCGTTGAAGCCGAAACAGACGGTGAACCCGCCGATTTAGACCGGGAAGCATCTGAATATATTGTTGATTCTGAAAATGAGCAGGAAGAAAAAATAGAAGAAGAAACGGAACAGGATTCAGAATCAGACGCAGAAGTTGAAGAAGAGATCGACTGGCCAGTCAACGAATGTGGCGTAAAAGGTCCGCCTGTTGATGATCTGGACGAGGATTGCGGCGCGTGCGGAAAAAAAGTCTGTGCATCAAACGGACAGTTTTCGCTGTGCAACGATCCCGGAACAAATGCCTGCGGAGCCTGTGGTGATCCGCTGCCGGAACTGGGAAAAACCTGCACCAATGTTGACGGCTGCCAGGGAACTTACGTCTGTGCGCCGGACGGGCTTTCGTTGAGGTGCCGCGCCCCGTTCGCAAACCAGTGTGGCGTCTGCGGCGGGCCGGAATTGCCCGAACTCGGCCAGAGCTGCATCAACGATTCCGGTTGCCAGAATGTTTATGTCTGCAACGAAAGCAATTCCGGGCTGGTATGTCCGAATGTTCCGGTGAAGAATCAGTGTGGAATTTGTGGCGGAACCGATCTGCCGCTTGCAGGCTCAGACTGCATAAACTACGATAATTGCACAGGAATTTACACGTGCAACGACTTGGGGAGCGGACTTGAGTGCAACGCTCCCTCTGCCAATCAGTGCGGTTTGTGCGCCGGACCCGATCTGCCGACAGCCGGAACGGAATGTCGCAGTGAAGACAATTGCAGCGGACTCTGGGTTTGCACAAACGGTGGCAATTCAGTTGAATGCGATGCTCCAGATAAAAATCAATGCGGGCTGTGCGGCGGACCGAACCTTCCGGGAGCCAACAAATCCTGCTTTAAAGATGGTTGCTGGGGAGTACAGATTTGCATCAGCGGCGGACTGGGGACTGAATGCAACGCCCCGCCTCAGAACAGCTGTGGAGTGTGCGGCGGACCGGAGCTGCCCTCGCCGGGAAGCCAATGCTTCATTCCCGGAGAAGAAACGGAAGGAATTTATGAATGCGCGCCCGATGGCCTGTCTGTAAACTGCGTACCTGTCAAGTGAATCATCCATACAGACGTCAGAGGCACCAGTTTCCGGGATATGTTTAGGCTCATACATTGCGGCCTTTCATAAGAGTTCACTATTTTCGGATATATGTTCACTGCGCAAGAATGCGGCTTGACTTTTGTTGGAAAGCTGTGATATCACACGCAATCGTATATGAATAAAGGCCGCAACAGGGCCATTAGAAAGGAAACTGCGAAATGAGGTATATGCTTAGCCTGCTGGCAATGGTAATTGTTACCCTGTCATTCATGGTCGCCTGCGGCGATGAAAAATCGAACGACCCCACCGACAAGTATATAAACAACGGCGCCACCGATGAAGGCGCCTGCAAAGAAGCCTGCACAAAGCTGGCTGACTGCCTCGTGGTTCAGGTCGGAGAAGACCAGGAAGAAGCGGCCAAAGTTGAAGAAGAAATCGGCAAAGAAGCTTTCGAAGACAATTGCAAGCAGAAATGCGATCAGTCCGGCTTCTTCGCATATGAAGTTATCTCCTGCATCAAAAAAGCTGAATGTTCCCAGGTTTTCGACTGCGGCGCTCCGCTTTCGGAATAATCTGCAAACAAAAAACAGCTTTTCTTGACTTAATTAAATCTATCTATACTATCTGAGAAAAAAGTTTTTCTCGGAAAGGTTCAGTAAGATGAAGAAGTGGAATTTGGGCGGAGTAGCCGTAGTTCTGGCAATGACCATTATCTTTAGCCTTTTCACCGCCTGTGGCGACGCAAAAAGAGACGACTGCAAAAGAGCCTGTCAGAGACTCTACGACTGTGAGCTCGAAAAAGTCGATGGTGTAGCCGAAGACTCGGCGCTCAACATCAGCTGGCTCAGTTCCTGCAAAGCCACCTGTGACGAAGCCGACGAAATCAGAGGCGACGTAGCCGACTGCATCAACGATCAGAAAACAGCCTGCGCCGACCTGAACGACAAATGCGGAATCAACCTCGATAATCTGAAATAAGCCAAGCATCTGTTCCGAACTTCTGAAAGCCCGACGTGTTCTCACGTCGGGCTTTTTTATCGGAAAACGATTAAAACACTCATTCTTCCCCGGAAAAGACGACAATCGTTCATTTTTTCTTCATTTATCTTGTCCCATTCGTTGACTTGAAATGAATAATCATATACAAAAGATTAGATAATAAATGACCGAGATTCAGGGGATTTTTTTCACATAAGGATTCAGCTATTCAGGAGGACTGCGCAATGGCTACATTTGATGTATTCATTCCCGCCAAACCGGGCACCGACAGCCAGAATGTAACAGTTAAAGTTGAAGCAACAAGCTGGCTGCTGGCATTGCGCGCCGGTATGAAACAGATAGGAGAACAGGGAGAAACCCTCAGCTCAATAATGGTCGAAAACCGCCCGGATGGCTCCGTAATTGTAAAAGACCCATCTTCCAGACGCGTTTTCAAAATTATTCCCAGCACATCGGACGCAGCATCAAACAGAAACGACGACGAAATCCGCAAACGAGAAGAGGAAGAAGCACATAAATTGCGCGAAGAAGCTGAGCGCAAAGCCCGTGAACGCGAGGAAGCGGAAAGACTGCTGAAAGAAAAAGAAAAAGCCGCCCGTGAAGCCGAAGAAGCTTTGCGTCGCGAGAAAGCTGAAGAAGACGAACGCAGACGCCGCGCCGAAGAAGAACAGAAACAGGCAGCAGAAGCGGCTGAAGAAGCCCTCAGGAAAGCAGAAGAAGAAAAGCGTCGTCTTGAAGAAGAAGAGAAAAAACGCAGAGAAACCGCTGCCCGCAAAGCAGCCGAGGCAGCAAAAGCCGAAAAAGAAGCCCGCAGAACACTGAAAGAAAAGAAAGCGGTCGAAGAAAAAGCGCTGAAAGCGGCAATGGACGCGGCAGAAGGCAGCGAACGCACAATTTCAATAACTACCAGCGCCGTCAACCCCACCGATGAGGTGATAAACGTCGAAGAACCAAAATCTGAATTCGACGTAAATGAAGTTCTGGCTGAGCTTTTCATGGCCAGCATGGATATACTTGAAATGCAGGCCGACGATGCGGTCAACTTCATTCTCGACATGCTGATGAAATACATACACACCGAAGCCAGTTCGATAATACTTTCCGACTTCAGCTCCACCATGTGTGATCTTTACTTTGCAGCGGCACGCGGAAGGGTTGCCGACAAACTGGCCGATATCCGCATTCCGCGAGGAAAAGGCATTGTGGGCTTTTCGGTTCAGAACGGCTGCTCCATGGCTGTCTCGGATGTAAACAGCAATGAGCAATTTTACCGTGATGTATCCGACAAAACCGGATTCGAAACCCGTTCCATTCTCTGCGCACCAATTACCGCCAATGACAGAACACTAGGCGCCATAGAACTTGTAAATAAGATCGGAACCGACCGCTGGACACAGGAAGAACTCAACGTGGTTGAGTTTCTGGCTCAGAAAATCGGAGAACACCTGGCTACTTTCCACGACGCCGTTTCGCTTGACATGAAATAAGCATCTGGAAAATCGTACAGGCATTGAATAACAGGTGAAAAATGACGTCGAACAGTGTTTCTTCGGGACGAAACACAACGCTCCGCAATCAGTATAAAGACGGATTCATCGAACGCCTCGATATGGAACTCCTGCTGCGAGCCATCAGAAAGCGCTGGCTGCTGGCTGTCGTGCTTTTCTGCATGTGCATGGTCGCGGGCGGATTTTTTTATATCAAGCAGACTAAAATTTATCGGGCTGTGGCTACCGTTGAAATCGACACCAAGGCAACTGATGTTCTGGATGTTCAGGAGGTTTACACACTGGGGACCGCGTCATGGCAGGATGTGTTTACCTACATGGACACACAGCTGAATATAATCCGCAGCCGTTATGTTCTGCAAAGGGTTGTTGAAAAGCTCAACCTTGCCAACAATATGGAATTTCTGGGAATCGAAAAACTGAGTCCGGCGGAGCAGGAAGCTTTTATTGTAAAGAACAGGCCTGACCCGGCTGAAATCCTGTCTACAATGATTGTGGTTGAAAGACTCAAAGACACAAACCTGGTAAAAATCGCCTGCGAAAATAAAAATCCCCTGCTGGCTCAACAGATATCAAATATGATCGCTGAAGTATACGTCGAACAGAATGTTGAGCGAAAGCTGCTGAGTACCAGGCAGGCGCTCGACTGGCTTGGCGACCAGACCGGCGATCTTAAGGAAAAACTGGAAAAATCAGAGCGCGATCTTTACCAATACAAGCGTGACAACAACATTCTCAGCATCAGCCTTGATGACCGGATAAGCATCACCGCCGAACAGTTGAACACTCTTTCGGCGAAGCTGTCTGAAGCCCGAAGTGAAACCATCAAACTTCAATCCCTGTATGAGCAGATCAGAAATTTTGATGTCGAAAACATCGACAATACCGATCTCAGTTTTACCAAGCTGGAAAACAGTGAAGTCATTACCAGACTGAAAATACGGCTGAGCGAACTGAACGACGA
>JAKQSH010000147.1 GCA_029570245.1 Deltaproteobacteria bacterium
AGCCCGCCGTGAGGCGGCGCGCCATACTGTAAAGCATCGAGCAGGAAGCCGAATTTTTCGCGGGCTTCCTCATCACCGATTCCGAGTGCTCTGAAAACTTTCTGCTGCATTTCGCTGGAATGAATACGGATGGAACCGCCGCCGATTTCGTTACCGTTCAGCACAATGTCGTAGGCACGAGCCAGCACTTTTCCGGGGTCGGACTGCAACATATCCATATGTTCCGGGCGTGGCTGTGTAAACGGATGATGCGCCGAAGCCCAGCGTTTTTCCTCTTCGCTGTATTCGAAAAGCGGAAACTCCGTGACCCACACAAACTTGTAGTCGTTGTCTTTAATCAGTCCCATTTTAGCCGCAAGCTTTTTGCGCAGATTGCCGAGCGCGCTGTTGACGATGCGCGGATTCTCCGAGGCAACAAAGAATATCACACTGTCTTCAGCTTCAGCACCGGCCAGTTCGTTGATGCGCTTCTGAGCGTCGGCGTCGAAGAATTTCGCGATTGGAGATTGCCATCCTTCGGAGCCGGTGCGCGCCCATGCAAGTCCTTTTGCTCCGTATACTTTGACAAACGGGTCGTATTCTTTTTCGATGAACGAACGTGAAAGAGTTTTTTCAGGGTCGTGTACAGATATGGCCTTTACCAATCCGCCGGCTTCGACTATTGAAGCAAACGCCTTGAACTGGCATCCGGCCATTACATCATTAAGTGTGCATAGTTCCAGACCGTAACGCATGTCGGGGTTGTCAACGCCGAAACGCGCCATGGATTCATTCCAAGTGATGCGCGGGAAAGGATGCGGAATGTCAATGCCCTTTGTTTCTTTCCACACTTTCACCAACAGACCTTCGACAAGTTCGTAAATCGTTTCCTCGTCGGGGAACGACAGTTCGATGTCGATCTGTGTGAACTCAGGTTGACGGTCCTGGCGCAGGTCCTCGTCGCGGAAGCAGCGCACGATCTGGAAATAGCGGTCGAAACCGGCCACCATGAGAATCTGCTTGAAAATCTGCGGCGACTGCGGAAGAGCGTAGAAATTGCCCGGCTGCACGCGTGACGGCACCAGATAGTCGCGTGCGCCTTCCGGCGTGCTTTTGTTGAGATAAGGAGTCTCTATTTCGAGGAACCCGTTTTCGGACAGGAAATTGCGCACTATCTGATTGACTTTGTGACGCAGCACCATGATATCCTGCAAGGGCTTGCGGCGCAGATCAAGATAACGGTACTGCAGGCGTGTAACTTCGTTGGTGTTCACTTCGTCTTCTATGGGGAACGGAATCGGTTCGGAACGGGTCAGAATTTCGAATGACAGCGCAAAAACTTCAATTTCGCCGGTCGGAATTTTTTTGTTTATGTTTTCCCCACGATCAGAAACTTCACCATATATCGCCAGTACGTATTCGTTTCGCACCTGAGAAATAAGGTCGAAATTATCACCAAGACGTTCGTCAAAAACAACCTGAGTAATTCCGTAACGATCACGCAGGTCTACAAAATATATGCCGCCGTGGTTGCGCCAGCTTGCGACCCAACCCTTGAGTATTACTTTCTGCCCGGCGTTTGCACGGCGCAGTTCGCCACAATTGTGAGTTCTTCTCTCTTCAGAAAGATTCAGCATTTTTCACCTTCCAGAATCTACAAATTATACCTCGCCACCATGAGAGAAGTTACCAATGAACACCGATAAAAGCAAGACAATACATAACGCATTGCGTTATGCGTGTATTAACCGGTAACTACGGGTTTTTTTATGGTTCAGTTGCATTTTATCATTGTGTACATAAAATGCATCTGCTGGACAGGAGCTAACAGAACCGACATGAATACTGAAAAACACTACAAACCCCAGGCCGGATGGTTTACAACGCTGCTGGCGTTTGTGCTGTTCATCTTTATGCGTCTGCTGACATTTTCCCTGCGTTACAAACACATAAACCGCCAGTACAGTATTTCTGCGGAATACAAATCACAGCCGGTAATTTATGCAGTTCTGCACGGACATCAGCTGTTGCTTTACGGTTTTCCATATCATCTTCCCATGGTGCAGATGTGTTCTCTTTCGCATGACGGAGAGTTGCTGACGCGTGTTTTCAGGCTTATGGGATTCACAGTAGTGCGCGGCTCATCCAGCCGGCGCGGACGCGAAGCTGCTTTTGAAATGACCGATCTCATTTATCATGGCTGTTGGGGAGCACTGGCGGTGGATGGTCCGCGCGGACCGTATGGCGTGGTAAAGCGCGGCATCGTCGATATCGCCAGAGATTCGCAGGCGCTTGTCATTCCGCTGGTTGCAGCGGCAAAATACTCATATTCGTTAAAAAGCTGGGATCGCTTCATTCTGCCCCTGCCATTTTCTGCTGCGGTCACAATAGAAGGGAAACCGATTGAAGTTCCTCTTGAGTTGCTGGAGGACGAAGCCGAAGCCATACGTAATAAGCTTGAACGGCAATTGCACGAACTTGATGAGGAGGCACGCGCGTTTTGGCGAAAAAGCTGATTACATTTTTATACCCGGCAGCCGCATTGTTGATTTTTCCGCTGCTGGTGCTGTTTGTTGCGCTTCGTCGCGATCTGCGCCCCGGAATACTGAGGCGTTTTTTTCCTGCCGGACAGCCGGGAAACACACAATACATATGGCTTCATGCCGCTTCAGCCGGCGAGGCTCGACAGGCGGTGGCACTGTCCCGGCTGCTGAAAGAAAAACATCCCGGAATTCCGCTTCTTCTGAGCACAAACACCGAATCCGGCAGGAAGGAGGCGGAGCGCCACGAGGTTTTTGACAGCCTGTTGAGTTTTCCTTTCGACATGCAATTCGCGTTGAAACGTATTTTTAATATTTACAAACCGCGCCTGCTGATTCTTATTGAAAGCGAATACTGGCCCGGTCTGCTTGGATTGGCAGAACAGAACGGAGTTCCGGTGATTGCCGTCAATGCCCGTTTAAGCCGCAGAACCGGAAAATTCTTTTCTGTACTCGATTCGTTTTCCGGCGGTGCGCTTAAACGCATTACGTTTTCATGCGCTGACGAATCCGAATTATCCAGTCTGTCAGCCGCCGGCGTTTCCGCCGCCAGACTGAGAGTTTGCGGAAACATAAAAATCGACATGTTTCTGGATGAATTCACTGCGGAGAGCCCGGAACCAGCATCAGAGAAACCATTGCTGCTGGCGGCAAGCACACATCTTGGAGAAGAAGAAATACTGCTGGAAGCTTTCGCCGAAATACGCCGCTCGCATCGAAACATGCGTCTGCTGATTGCGCCACGTCATGTTGAACGAGCCGCAGCTATTTTACAGTCCGCACAGAAGCGGGGCTGGAAAGCGGCATATTCCAATTCTGCGGAAGCCTTGCAGGCGGATGTGGAAATCATTAATGAGTTCGGAAAATTAACGAAAAGATTCGGGCAGGCTTCCATTGTTTTTGTGGGAGGTTCTCTGACAGAACACGGCGGTCACAATCTGCTGGAACCGGTACTTGCGCGCAAACCGCTTTTCTACGGCCCACACATCTGGCGATGGAAACGCTGGTCGGACATGCTTATTAAATGCGGTGCAGCACAGATTGTTGCAGACAAGCATGAAATTGCTAAAATCGTTACGGATTTTCTGGACAATTCTCTCGAAAAATCGGAGTCTATAGCGAAGGCGCAAAACATTATTTACACGCACAGAGGGGCGCTGTTGCGCAATTACGAAATGATTCTTGAAATGCTCGAAAGGGGCCTGGAGCTTGGAGACTGAAAAACAAAAACATTCCGGCTTTCTTAAAGCGCTGTCGGATATATACAGAGGCATCGCCACCGCCCGTCGCCGAGCATATGATCGTGGAGTTAAAAGACATTACCGCCTGCCCCGCCCGGTAATATCGGTCGGAAACCTCACAATCGGAGGAACAGGAAAAACCCCGGTAGTGCTGTATCTTGCACAAAAACTTTCAGGCTGGGCGCGTCTGGCCATACTCAGTCGTGGTTACGGGCGTAAATCGCCGCGTTCATACCTGACAATAAATGACCCGCGTCACCTCGACTCAAGCGCCTGCGAAATCTTCGGCGACGAGCCGGTGATGCTGGCCCACAACCTGCCGGACAATGTTTCCATTCACGTCGGCCCCAAAAGGCACAAACTGGGATTGATGGCTCTTGAACGTGGTCCGGTCGATCTTTTTGTACTGGATGACGGCCTGCAGCATATGGAACTGCTGCGTGACATCGACATAATTCTGCTGGACGGCCAGGTCGATCCACGCCTGCTTGAGACTCTTCCCGCCGGGCCGCTGCGCGAACCGCCGGAAATTCTGAATCGCGCCGATATTGTCTGGATAAATCATTGCAACGAAGACGGCAGTCACGCCATAGAAGAAAGCTGGCTGCACGATACGGCGCCGGACGCAATAATAGTAAAAAGCCGCGCTGTGCCTGACGATATTTTCACTCTGGACTCAGAAATTCCTCTTGAACGCGACAGACTGCCGGAAGGGAAACTGGCGGCTTTCTGCGGAATCGGCAAACCGGAATCGTTCTATAACACACTGGACGCCGCCGGAATTTCAATCGGTTATCGTCAGAGTTTCCCGGATCACTATCAATACACCAGGAAGGATATCGTCAGACTTCAGCAGTGCGCCGCCGATCACGGCTGCCGGGCGCTCATCACGACAGAAAAAGACGCCGTGCGTATCGACCAGTATATGAAGCTGGATATGACCGTATACATTCTGAAGCTGCGCCTTGAAATACTCGAAGGCGAAGAAGCCATGTGGGAAAGAATAGGCGAGGCGATCCGGCTTTGAGTAGAATCCTTTTTTTTCTTCTTATAAAACTACTGCGTTTGCTGCCCGAAAAATGCACACAATATTCAGGCGTCCTGCTGGGATTGCTCTGGTATTACATCATTCCGATCCGTAGAAAAGTCGTACTTTCACAAATGAAAAACGCACTGGACGCTTCGTACTCCAATAAACAACTGCATAGACTTGCTCGTCGTGTTTTTATAAATCTGGCATGCAACGGCATTGAGTTTCTGCGTTTCGATGCGCGCCGCCCGGAAAAAACACTTAAAAACATCGAAAACGTCGGGCTGGAAAACCATACGAAAGCAGCATTGGAAGGACACGGAGTTCTGGTGCTGACGGCGCATTTCGGCAACTGGGATTTGCTGGCCTGCGCGCAGGCGTTATGGGGCATTCCGCTTACTATCGTTTCCAAGGAAATACATCCGCAGTGGCTTAACGATTACTGGATGCGCACTCGCTCAGCCTGCGGCATCGAAATTCTTCCGTTGCGAGGTTCGCGCGCACGCCTGCTTGAAGCTCTGTCTGAAGGCCGTACTGTCGGCTTCGTTTTCGATCAGAAAATGAACGGCCCCCATGCCTTAAAGCTGCCGTTCATGGGAATCGACTGCTACACGACACCGGGTCTTGCGGAACTGGCGCTGGACAGCGGCGCACCCATAGTTCCGGTATTCATGCTTCGCCTGCCGGATGGAAAACACCGCGTAGAAATAGGAACTCCGCTGCCAGTGATAAGCAACGGCGACAGACAGGAGTCAGTACGTCAAACAACGCTGCTGTGCCAGAAAACGCTTGAAGACATGGTGAGACGCTACCCGGAACAATGGCTGTGGCTGCACCGACGCTGGGCAGAAAGACGCTGAAATGCTGAAAAGTGTTGCTTTGAATGTCCGGTGAGTTCATAATCTGCACACGGAAATCATCCACAACAGGCGGGAGTGACCGACGATGATACTTAAAGTACACGAAATAAATCCGCAGAAACGCCACGTGCAGCGCATAGCGGAAATCATAAAAGACGGCGGGCTAATCGTATATCCGACCGACACCACCTACAGCTTCGGACTGGACATTTTCAGTAAAAAAGCCATCGAAACCGTAATGGCAATAAAGAAGCTGCCCGGCGACAAACTGCTGTCGCT
>JAKQSH010000166.1 GCA_029570245.1 Deltaproteobacteria bacterium
GCGTGTAATTGTCCTGATAAGCCCGGAATTCCGCCCTGAAACGCAGAGCCTGCCTGATGTTTGTGAAAAGATTTACACGATACAGTGTTCCAAAAGTGAAACCGCCGCCTGAATTCACAAGAGCAGAATAATCGAGATACGTTTTAAGGTCGTGCTCAACGTTATTCTTGCGATATTTGACGACTTTCAGTTCAACATCACCACCGAGAAAATAAATGTCGGTGCCTTCGTATGCGTAGCTGCCATCTTTGTTGGTGCGCTCGGTGGCGACCCAGTTGGGAGCATCCAAGTCCATCATATAGGTTAAGCCAAAAGAAAGACTCTTCGCCATCCAGTGATCGGAAAAGAAACTTCCCGGTTTAAGGAACAACAGACCACCGCTCATTTTCCACCATGTTATGTCGTTGGTGAAAAGCTCACAGCCACCGTAATCGGTGTATGCATCGAACTCCGCCGCTACTCTGGTTGTAAAGTGATCCAGATTCTGAATGTAGCGCTTCATTATGAGTCCGTGGCCGATGGATGTTGAAAACATTCTATGAATATTGACGTAAAGATTGTCTTCCTTGCGCCCGTACTGAATATAACGGATGATTTTAGCGCCGTCGCGCCAGCTGTCCCAGTCTTCCTTGCGAGGCTGTCCGGCATTGGAGAATTCATCCATCTTGCCGTCTTCATTGCGATCCTCGCCGGAGAATATTTCGAGATTCAACGGAACGCCGAAACCTATTCGCAGTTTGCTGTCTCTGGTGAGATCGTCCGGAAAGAAATGCAGATCGAATTCCGGTGAAACATAAACGTAATGTGTAAAATTCAACCGTCTGTATCCGGCCACGACTCCTACCCGGTCACTCTGCGGCAGAACTTCCATGGGGCCGATCGTCGTAAGATCACCTTTGTAAAAACGCGATTCCTTGAGGTCTTTTTTTGCTTTGTATTCCGCTTCACGGCGGGCATCGCGGGCTGCAAGTTCCTGTTCGGAAGGAGGCAGTTCATCCTGAGCAAGTAGACGTTCAGTGCTCATTTTCAATGGAGCAGCCAAATCCTGTCCGGGATCGGCTTTCCCACGATCTACAGCAATCAGAGAGCCGGCTTCGGCGTCGATAAGTTGCAGCGTTATTTTGACTTCGTTCAGCGTTTTCTGAATCTGCCCCGAAATAACGCGGCTGGCTCCGAGGGCTTTTGCCGCAGTTGCAGTACATGAAACCGACAGGCATTCGGAGAACTGTTTGCCCTCTTCGCTTTCCAGGAAAACGCGGGCTTTACCGGCTGGGATGGTCTGACGCCCCTGAGCTTCGGCCTGAGCGATTATTACATCTTCAAAAGTGCCGGATTCAGTCTGATTTTTTACGCCTGACAGCGTCAGATGCAGGACTGCGACCTTTTTAACGTTACTTTCCCCGGCGCTGCCGTCTGTCTGTTCTTCTGCATATGCGGCAAAACAGATGGCAATCTGGATTGCAGCCACAAACAGACAGACGCGCAACGTCGAGAAAAATGAATGCATCGCTTTTGACTTTCGCAGCAATACCTTATTGGACCGCTATTATATCTCGAATTTTACAATTCTTGCAAATCCGTCGGCCTTAAGAGATGCGCCGCCGACCAGAGCTCCGTCTATATCGGGCTTAGCCATCAGACCGTCGATGTTGTCGGCTTTTACCGACCCGCCATAAAGAATCGGAATTTCTCCGGCTACAGCTGCGCCGTAAAGCTTTACAAGCTCGGCGCGGATGAATGCATGAACTTCCTGCGCCTGTTCGTCGGTGGCGGTTTTGCCGGTGCCGATAGCCCAGATCGGCTCGTAGGCGATAACCAGTGTTGCCGCCTGCTCAGCCGGAATATCTTTGAACGCACCTTTGACCTGTGTTCCGACACGTTCGAATGTGATTCCGGCTTCACGCTCCGCCAGACTTTCACCGACACAGATTATCGGGGTAATCTGGTGTTCAATGCAGGATTTGATTTTCGCATTGACGAACTCGTCGCTCTCCTTGAAATATTCCCTGCGTTCGGAGTGGCCCAGAATGCAGTAGGTGCATCCGACTTCTTTTATCATGGTGGGTGAAACTTCACCCGTGTAAGCACCTTTGGCAACCGGATATAAATTCTGTGCACCAAGTTTAATGCGACTGCCGCTGAGTTTCAGACCGACAGGATAAAGCGCCTGGGGGGAAGGACAGACAACTATTTCAACATTTCCGGCATCGGCGACCAATGGGCTGAGCGCGTCGATAAGAGCCACGGATTCAGCAACACCCAGATTCATTTTCCAGTTGCCGGCGATAACTTTTTTACGCATTTTGAATTCCTTTCATACTGCCCTGTATTTTCTCAGAAGAAAGATAAGGGGCAACCCGCCCCTTATCAAAGAAATTATTGGAACTGTTTTCAGACGCTCTTCGCTTATTTTTTAAGCGCTTCGATTCCCGGCATCGGGCGGCCTTCCATAAGCTCCAGAGATGCGCCGCCGCCAGTGGAAATGTGGCTGATTTTATCGGCAAGACCGCTCTTCTTGATGGCCGAAACGGAATCGCCACCACCGACTACGGAAAGAGCATCCGCGCTTGCAACAGCTTCAGCCAGAGCAAAAGTTCCGGCAGCGAAAATCTTCTTTTCGAAAACACCCATGGGGCCGTTCCAGAAAATCGTCTTTGCGGTTCTGATAACTTCGGCATATCTGGCTCTGGTTCTGGGACCGATATCAAGTCCCATCTGATCGGCGCCGAAAGCTCCGGTTTCGACCACGGAAGTTTCTGCCGTGTCGCTGATTTCAGTCGCCACAACGTGATCTTCGGGGAGCAGCAGTTCGACGTTGCGGGCCTTTGCACCCTTGATGATGCGGGAGGCGGTGTCGATATGATCGCGCTCGACCAGCGATTTTCCGGTGGTGAAGCCCTGAGCAGCCAGGAAAGTATATGCCATTGCACCGCCAATAAGCAGAGAATCGACTTTTTCTAGCAGATTTTCTATGACTTTGATTTTGTCGGAAACTTTTGCTCCGCCCAGTATGGCAACAAATGGAGTTTCGGGATTGGTCATAAGCGGAGTGAAACTTTCAACTTCTTTTTTCACCAGGAAGCCTGCCGCTTTTTCTTTGACAAAATCCACCATTCCGGCTGTTGAAGCATGGGCGCGGTGCATGGTTCCGAAAGCGTCGTTGATGTAGACATCGCAATAGGAGGCGAGTTTTTTCGCGAAGTTTTCTTCGTTTTCCTCTTCCTCTTTGTGGAAACGCAGATTTTCGAGCATAAGAATATGACCCGGACGAAGATCGCTTACCAGCTTGCGAGCACCATCGCTGACACAGTCATCGGTAAGAACTACATCTTTCTTGAGAATCTCTGCCAGACGGGCCGCAACCGGCTCCAAACTGTAATCCGGGTTCGGAGCGCCTTTGGGACGGCCAAGATGAGAGGCCAGAATCACTTTTGCGTTGTGATCCAGAGCATAACGAATTGTCGGAAGAGCGGCTGTAATGCGGCTGTCGTCTCCGACCTTGCCTTCTTTTATGGGACAATTGAAATCCACACGTATAAAAACACGCTTTTCTGTAAGTACGAGTTCATCTATGAATTTCATTTTTTGACCTTTCTTCGATAATAATGATTCGGTTATTCATCCGAGCCTTTTATTCCAAAAGGCAGTTCCATTGAGGAATCAGTGTTTCTGGTTTTCTGCTTTTTCGATTTTCCAGAATTCGCATCGCCGCCGCCCTGCCCTGCTTCGTCTTTTTCCCATCTGAAAAGATAGCGATTATACAGCCGTTGCCAGTTGGTCCAGTCGCCGGATGCGTTGGTTTCCTGTTCGAGAATTGCTTCAAAGCTGTTGATACGCGCATCCATATCGTCAATGAAAGACAGCACAACCGCCTCAAGAGTCTGGGGCAGTACAGGCGAGCCGAATTCGAGCTGGCCGTGATGCGACAGCATCATGTGCGTAAGCATGTGCTTGTATTTGTCCGGAAATCCCGGCAGGTTGCGGATTTTGTCGTTCATCATTTCGATGCCGAGCGTTATGTGCCCGATCAGGCGTCCAGGTGTGGTGTAGTCGATTGAGCGTTCGAAGCTCAGTTCCTTCAGTTTTCCCAGATCATGCAGGAAAGCTCCCATCAGAATGATGTCGCGATCCAGTTGAGTGTAGTGCGAGCAGATCAGATCGACCAGCTTTAATATTGAGAGCATATGCTCAAGCAAGCCACCAAGATAAGGATGATGAATTGCCTTGGCGGCCGGCGCTCTTTTGAGCATGGCGACAAACTCGCGGTCTTTCAGGTATTCGTCGGCAAGAGCCTTGAGATTGGAATTCTTCAAAGAACCCAGCGCAGTTGCAAGCTCTTCAAGCATTTCGTCCTGGTTGCGGGTTGTGCACGGCAGATAATCGGACGGATCAATGTCTTCTTCGCCAACGGTTTTTATACGGTGCAGACGCATCTGAATCTGCCCGCGATAATTCACGGCTTCGCCCTTGATGCGAACGAAATCGCCTTCTTCGAATTCCGAGTCAATCTGCTCTACGTTGTCCCATACGCGAGCTTCCATTTTTCCGCTTTTATCCTGAAGCGTTACGCTCAGGTAAGGCCCGGTTTTCCCGGTCTGGCGGCTCTTTTTTTCGCAGAAGAAAGTGCTGACGACAGTATCGCCCGCCAGAATCTGATTTATGTACGTTTTTCCGGTTTCCATAACACCTCCATTAAAATCACTGCAATCCTAGAATTCATGGCCTCAAGAATCAAGTATTAATGCATAAAAAAATCACGAATAATTAGATTACACCTACTTGACTTGCAGGACAAGCACAGGTAGTTTTAAGATTTGTTGCATGCATGAACATCCGAATACAGAATGGAAGGCTTGAAATGCTTGATCTTAAATATGTTGTAGCCAATCTTGATGAAGTCAGAAATCGCCTCGCCGGTCGCGGAAAAATTGAGGCTCTCGATAAAGTCACCGATCTTGCCGCCCGCCGCAGCGCAACAATCCAGGAACTGGAAGAACTTCGCAGGCGTCAGAATGAAGCAAACGCCGAAATGAAGCGCCTGGTCGCCGAAAAAGGACCGCAATCCACGGAATTCATCGAAAAACGCAATCAGCAAAAAGAACAGTCTGAAAAAACTAAAGATTTGGAAAAGGCATTACGCGACATAGAAGACGAACTTCAGAATCTCATGCTTAATATTCCGAATCTGCCGCATGCGACTACTCCAATCGGGAAAGATGAAAACGACAACCCGACAATCCGCAAGCACCTTGAGCCGCGCGCTCTGGATTTTACACCTCAGCTGCACGATGATCTTGGTGTAAAGCTGGATATTCTGGATTTCGAACGCGCAGCCAAGCTTTCAGGCGCACGTTTCACCGTGCTTAAAGGGAATGGCGCCCGTCTTGAACGCGCACTTATAAACTTCATGCTCGACATTCACACCCGCGAACACGGTTACACCGAAATTCTTCCTCCGTTCCTCGTAACCCGAAAAACGCTGACCGGCACCGGTCAACTTCCGAAGTTTGAAGAAGACCTTTTCAAAACATTCGCAACAGAGCGGGAATTGTTCCTGATTCCGACAGCCGAAGTTCCGCTTACAAACCTCTATGCAGAAGAAATCGTTGCAGCTGAAACGCTGCCACTACGTCTTTGCGCATATACGCCCTGTTTCCGTTCCGAAGCAGGTTCATACGGAAAAGACACACGCGGCTACATCCGCCAGCACCAATTCAACAAGGTTGAGCTGGTTCACATCTGCCGCCCGGAAGACTCCTATAATGAACTTGAACTGCTTACATCCAACGCAGAAGAAATTCTCAAACGCCTTGAAATTCCCTATCGCGTA
>JAKQSH010000174.1 GCA_029570245.1 Deltaproteobacteria bacterium
GCAGCTCGCTTACGTCGGTATGAAGATAGATACCCGTTGTGTTTAAGCTCGTATGGCCGAGCAGCCGCTGAACGTTCACAAGGTTCGCTCCACTTTTAAGAAGCCGGCACGCGAAGGTATGCCGCAGGATGTGCGGGCTGAAGCTCCGTTCGAGTCCGCTGGCCTTCCTGAGCTGTTTAAATAACTCGCCGGTATACTGCGTGGAAAGGCGTCCGGTGGCAGTGCTGAACACATAAGGGCTTTCCCTTGATAGGCGCCGACTGGCCAAGTATTCGTGAAGAACCCCGCTGATGAACGAGTTGAGCGGAATAATGCGGAACTTGTTGCCCTTGCCGTGCTTTACTCGCAGCAGTTTCTCCTCGAAGTCGATGTCGGCGACCTTCAGTTCCAGCGCCTCGCTTATCCGCAAACCCGTATTAAGCAACGTCAGGAACAGCACCTTCAGAAGTGGCTTAGTGATTTTGGATTCCAGCGTTTCAACATCTGTATCCGAAAGCGCCTGCCGCTCTTTCTTTGGGATGAACACCGTGTCTGTCTGCGTCCCGAGATCGGCCTGTGCGATACCGCGCTTGGCAGCGAACTTAAAGAAAGTTCGTATCGCGTTAACGAAGCTATACCGCGATGGCGGCTGCAGCCCACGTTCAGTCTGGTCTCGCTGATATGCGTCGATCAGGGCGAGCGTTATGTCCGATACGTAAACATCGGCGTTGATCCGCTTCGCAACGAATGCCGAAAAGCGCTTCAGTTCCTTAGTATAGCCGTAGACGGTTTTAGGGGACCGGCCGCGGGCTCTGAGTTGATCGGCGAATGCTTCTATAGCGTGTTGTAGTTGCATTATATATGTCACCTCCTATAAATACTTATGCCATATTATTATGTTTCGGATTGGGCTTGGTCTTTTTCGCCACAGGTGTCGCCGGTTTCTGCATCATCGTCTATTTCGTCAGCCTCCTTGGTCGTGGGTTTGTCGTCTTCTTCATGGCTGTCGTCATATGCCCATTTGCGGAGATCATCCATGCCGGCAGCATCTAAGGGGTCATAGGTCGCCAGATCGACCGTTTCAACATTGTTTTCGTCTCGGTCGTCGATAGTGACTACATCGCCGGATCGGGTGATTATGGTCGGCTTAACGGTCGTTTTGAACTGCCGGATCATTTCGTCAGCTGCCGCTTCCATTGCGTGGGCTAATATAGCAGCTGTCTCTTCCTTAAATTCTTCGGCGGTTTCGACAACTATCTCGTCGTGTACCAGGCAGACTATCTTGACATCAATTCCGGTTTCTCGGAACTGGCGAGCGGCTCGAACACACGCATCTTTCAGCAGGTCGGCCCCTGAGCCCTGGACGGGAAAGTTTAAGGCGTTATTGTATTTCGCAACCTTCATTTTTCGGCCATAGATAGTTGAAGTCTTGAACCCGGCATATTTTCGATTTTTAAAATCTTTTGGATCGCCTATTATTCCGGATGCTTCAAGTCTCTTTGCGGCCTTCTTTTGCCAGTTGTCCAAGCCGGAGTAACCCGATAGAAACTTGTTTTTGAAGCTTATAGCCTGCTCTAGCGTTATGTCCAGCCCGTATTCCACTTTAGCGTTGAGACGAAATTTCTTCGCGCCCATGCCGTATGCGAAGCCGAAATTAACCGGTTTGGCCTGTTTGCGCTCGCTTTTGCTGATTTCAGTTTCGGGCTTGTCAAGTATGATGCTCGCCGTGCGCTTGTGCAGGTCACCCCGCTCCCGGAGAACTTCTATAAATACGGGTTCTGGAGCGATGACGGCGGCCAGGCGGAGCTCGATCGCAGGGTAGTCTATCCGGACAATCGCGCGGCCGGGCTCTGGAACAATCATTAGGCCCTTGATTATTGTGGGTATATTCTGAGTCGCCGGCTTGCGAGCGGCCATGCGGCCGGTGGGCGCCCCAATTTGCATGTAGTCCGGAAACAGGCGTCCCTCACGGTTGTAAATCATTATTTCGCCCAGCTTTCCGAGACATTTTTGTAGGGTCCGGTAGTTGATTATTTCTCGGACCAGCTCATCGGATTCGTGGAAGCACAGGATGAAGTAGGCGGTTTTTTCGATCGTAGTTCCGAGCCGCTCGGATAGAAGCGCTGCCAGTTTCTGAGTCTGCGTGACCTTGAAGCCGTACTTTGCTTCGAAACCCGCTGCGAAACTTATTATTCTCTCGTGGCACCTGTCGATTAGGCTATAAATGAAGGGATTAATTGGCATTCCGGCCAATTCCATCCTTACGACTTCAGGCAGAAAATCGAATTCGATTCGTGCAACCCTGTTGCGAAGTCCTAAACTATCCGGAGCGACTTCCGATAAAGAATCCACGATGAGCGCGTTTAGTCGCTCGATCTGCCGGGCTGCTAACGGAAGGAGATGGGCCGTATCCCGACCGGCGTAATTGATCTGAGCCGCCGATAAGGGCCCATAGGACCAGTCGGACAATTGCGCGTCCTTCGATATTTCAATTTTCAAGGTGTTTTTGAGGGTATCCCGCAGGTTGACGGGGGCTGCATCGGTACGCCCGATGTTATTTGCTACCCAGAGCAGGGTCTCGGCAGTCATAGTATCGAAAACCTT
>JAKQSH010000183.1 GCA_029570245.1 Deltaproteobacteria bacterium
TTTGAAATAAGAAAAGCGGCGGCAAAACGGGCAGTATCACCGACACACATCTTCCGGCGTGGCGGTCGTTTGGGGTTTATAGCTGCGTTATGGCGCTGGTGCGAGCCCTTCGGGCTCGCATTCCGAATTGCGATTGCCTGACATCAAGGTCGGCAAAGCGGAGGACTGGTCAGGAACTACTCTTCTGTTTCCGTTTCCAGGAACAGGTAGGATTTCAGGTCGGCGTTCATTTCGGAACGGCGTTCGTCTTCTGTGAGAATGCTGTGACAGCTTTCGCAATCCTGGCCGATGCTGCCGCCGTCCTTTGACTTGTGTTCGTCGTCGTGACAACGGAAACAGCCATTCTCGTTGCGGTGTCCAAGCTGACTGACGTAGGTGTTCCAGTCGATGTTAAGCCGTTCGTATACGTTAAGCGCGTAGGCCTGCGAGAAAAGAACATCTGCAGCCTTTTCGATCGCCGATGCTGAAGCGGCGGCGAAATCGGGATTGTTTTCTTTGTAATACGCCAGCAAAGCGGCGTGAATGCCCTTCTGCGCCGATTCACGATCTGGATATCCGGCCTTGATTGCAGCCAGGCCTGCACTGCGTATGGACGGCAGAGCGGCGGGCAGAATGCCTTTCAGAATAAGGCGATCCACCGCTTCTTCGGGTGTCTCGAAAATATGTGTCGGCCTGTTGTGACAGTCGATGCAGTCCAGGCTGCGCCATTCCGCCCCGGCAGGAAGCGGCGGCAGGTCTTCGCGCACGAACGTTTCAGATTTTCCGATCGTTCCTGTAACACGGATTTCCCTGATCTGCTGACGGGCGCGATCAACGGCGCGGTACTCAAGCAAATTGTCGCGACTGACATGCCAGTGAATGCCGTGATATTCGCCGCTTCGGTTGTCACGACCTCCGACATGCAGCAGAAGTGCAGTTACTTTAGAATCTGTCGGTTTGTCGTCATCGGCGGCTTTCTCAAAAGCCTTGAGCCTGTTGCCGTGAAAAAGTTCCGGCCAGTGACATTGCTCACAGGTGTCGCGCGCCGGTCGCAGATTGTCGATGGGAGTGGGAATCGGACGGCTGAAGTCATTTGCCAGCATGCCCCAGACCTGGCGCAATCCCGACAGCTTGGATTTGACAAACCACGAAGCGCCGCTTCCGATATGACACTCTACACAATCGACGCGCGCATGCGGCGAGCGCAGATAAGCGGCATATTCAGGTTCCATCACGGAATGACATAATTTACCGCAGAATTCGGTGGACTCGGTATAGTGATAGCCCTGGTAACTGACGGAAAGCAGCAACACCAGATTTATTACACTAAGCACTGCTACACTGCCCCAGAAACGACGATGAGCAGGAAGACTCAGATCAATTACAAATGGATGCGGAGCGGCATCATCGCCTCCGCGTTTGCGTGCCGCACGCCATGAAAGCCAGCTTCCCAACGGAATGCAGGCCAGACCCCCGACGAAAAAAGCAGGAAGCAGCAGATATGTTACAAGACCCTGATAGGCGCCGAATTCAATTCCCATCAGAGCCATGGCCAGCGTTACGATTATGAGAACCGCCGAAATCGTAGTTACTCCGGCTCCGAGCAAGCCGAGACGGCTGGAAAAAACGCCTCGCGCAAAACTGCTCATAAAGCCCTCTTTGCGGGTTTCCGACTTCATCTGCATTTCTCCGAAGATCAGTAATGTTAAAGAAAAAGAAACTTTTACTGCACAAGAGAAAGAGCCATAACAGAGTCCGCGTACAAAGCGCAAATGTACTAATATCAAAGCAGGTTGGAGTACGATTCAGGGCCTGCTGTAATTATCCTTCATGTAAGCTGAATTGCCAAATAAATATCCCTTCACAACAATGAACTTGTAGAGAAGCGGCTCAAAGCTATAATGCGTATGATGAAACCTGACGTCCGGGGTATGCGATTGAATAATTTCGACAGTCGGAAAAACATGACTGGAAAAAATGCAGTATGGAAACTGCCGGATTTTCTCCCTGCCACCCGATCTGAAATGGATAAGATGGAATGGGCCAGGCCCGACGTGGTGCTGGTTACGGGCGACGCTTATGCAGATCATCCGTCTTTTCCGGCTGCGCTGCTGGGACGAGTGCTGGAAGCTGCCGGATTCCGCACGGCGATTCTGGCGCGCCCTGACGTAAACGACACGACGGACTTCATGCGTTTCGGTCTGCCGCGCCTGTTCTTCGGCGTCACATCCGGCGCTCTGGATTCGATGGTGGCCAACTATACCGCACAGAAGCGCGGACGCTCCGACGATCCTTATGCTCCGGGAGGAGAAGCAGGAGGACGCCCGGACAGAGCCGTTACGGTATATTGCAACCGCATAAGGCAGGCCTACGGTAAAGCTGCCGTAATTGTTGCAGGCGGAATAGAGGCAGGACTGCGCCGCTTTACACATTACGATTTCTGGAGCGACTCCATACGCCGCCCACTGCTCATGGACTGCGGCGCTGATCTCATCGTTCACGGCATGGGTGAAGGACCGATCTGCGCCATCGCTTCGACTCTTGAAAAAATGCTGGATGCGAATCCTCAGCTGGCAAAAAATCGTGCTGCCGGCAAGCCTCTCCCGCCGGAAACGCTGATCGGCGCATGTGCGGAAATTCCGGGAGTGGTTTACCGGATTCCCAGAAGCGCACCCGAAAAGGAGGGTGCGATACGCCTGCCGAGTTACGAGGACAGTGTCGCCGATCCGAAAGCTTTTGCTCACTCGTTCAACATCATGGAGACGAAGCGCAACGCGACTCTTCAGCAGGACTGTTCCGGCATGCGTGTAATTTCCAATCCGCCCTGGCCACCGCATTCAAGCGACGAAATGGACAGAATTTACTCTCTACCTTTCCGACGTGAAGCACATCCGATTTATACCGGCAAAGCTATTCCGGCGCTTGAACAGGTAAGATTTTCGATCACCAGTCATCGCGGCTGCTTCGGCGGCTGTGCCTTCTGCGCCATCAGCGCACACCAGGGGAAAACCATTCAGAGCCGTTCGGCTGCATCAGTGCTGGAAGAAATACGACGAATGACAGCACATGCACATTTTAAAGGTGTCATCAACGACATCGGCGGACCGACTGCAAACATGTACGGCCTCGGCTGTAAACGCGGTGAAAGTTGTGAGCGTCCGTCATGTCTGTGGCCTGATCGCTGCAGGCACCTGAATACCGATCAGAGCGCTTATGTCGGTCTTCTCAAGCGTGCAGGCTCAGAACCCGGAGTGCGGCATCTGTTTGTAACGACCGGAATTCGCATGGACCTGGCGCGCCTGTCGGAAGCGCTAATCGAACGCATAGCGGCGCATCACACCGGCGGACATCTTAAAGTCGCCCCGGAACACACTTCGCCGCGCGTGCTTCGATATATGCGCAAACCGCTTGAAGATCATTTCAAACGCTTTCTTGACGATTTCAGGCGGATTTCAAGGCGCGCCGGAAAAGAACAGTACGCCATACCATACATGATGGCGGCGCATCCGGGCTGCACGATGAAAGACATGATAGAGCTGGCGCTTTTTCTGCGCAGCGAAAAACTGCCGGTTGAACAATGTCAGATTTTTACTCCCACGCCGGGTACGGCTTCTGGAGTAATGTACGCCACCGGACTTGATCCGGCCACATTGAAACCGGTTTTTGTAGAGCGCAGTCCGCAACGGCGCGAAATGCAGAAGGCATTGATTCTGAATCATCTGCCGGAAAGCTCCGCACTGATAAAGAAAGCTCTTACTACCGAAGGTCGATCCGATCTTATTCCACAACTGACTGGCAGAGTCTCTCGCCAGGCACATGCGGAACAACGTCAGTCCCGTAAACCGGAAAGCAGAAGCGGTGAGAGAAATACGCACCGCAAAAAGGAAACTCAGTCTTCGCGAAAAAGCGGAGTAAAAAAATAAGCGTTTCTTACTGTTCTGATTTTCCGTATTCTTCAAACCATTCTTCCAGCATAGCGGTGTGTGTCTTGAAGAATACGCGAAGGAAGGCATTGTCGAAATCGTAACCCTGCGCCATCTGACGGGCCAGACGCATTGTTGAGCCGGGGAATTTTTCATTGAGCCAGACAGAAAAGAGAGCCGCCTGGGCATATGCCCGCGGACTGCCCTCTTCAAGAGCGGAATCCCATGAGCTGCCTTTAAGATACCCCTCTGAAGCAGAAAACTTTTCGGAGATTTCAAAGACCGGCAGGGCTGATTTTATGACCTCCTGCAAAGCAAATCCGCTTTCGAACCAGGCCGGAAGCATCTTTCCACCGGAAACCTGCCGCAGAAGATTCCTTGCGACACCGGCGCGAATTACGCTTCCGGTCCTGTTGGTTCCATTCTTCAGCCATTTTGCGTAGAAAGGTATACCATCTTCACCTGCCGCAAGATCAAGCCCCAGCACAGGGAACATGAGTTCGAAATCCTTACGCCCGTCAAGAATGAAAAGCGGCGCATCCGTTTTGTACAAGCCGTAAGAATACTTCAGCTCTTTCACCTGTGCTTCGCACAGATCACCCAGTTCATCAATAACAGCTTTCTCGCTTATTTCAATAACATTGAACCTGCAAAGGCCATTGCGTGAAGCAAACGTCGTCATCACAGGTGCGGAGGAATTCCCTGAGTTGTCATCCACTGCCGGATTTGCCGGTTTTTCAGCGCCGTTTACGGCAGCAGCCGGATTCTCGCCGTTTTCAGCAGGCTTTTCGGGAGAATCGTACATTACGTATGCGGCAACAGCTGACAGCAGCATCAGAACGCCCAGCACAACAATATATGTCCGGCTGAAGCGATTCCGCCGCCGCAAAGGGTCTATGATCTGCGGATACGTGGCGCTCATCTGCACCGTGGCTTCGCGTCCGCGCTCACCTGAGCCATACTCAAGAATCGGTCTGGCCTGGCCTTTTTTTACTTTTCCGACCGCAACCTTTTTGATGGAAACTTCGGCGCCCAAAAGGTAAAGCTTGTTCTGAATTGTTTTGGCGTTTTCGAATGGCAGGCGCGGCGACAGCATAAGCGGCAGATTCTGCAACATTATGTTTATGGCCTCCGCCGAACGCCCGGTGCTTTTCTGCATGTAACTCGAAACCATGCGGCGAGCGTCGGGGCCGCTCAGCGAGTTCAGATAAACCGCCATGTAAACGACTTCTTCGTCCGGGGCTTCAAGCGACTGTCTGCAACGGAAGCAAAGCGAAGGATCGACCACAAGTTCGGTCACGCCGCAACGCTCACAGAAAGCCCAGTAAGAATCTGCGAACGCATTCTCAGTCACAAGCACATGCTCAAGCGCATCGTGGATTTCGTTGAAAGACAGAAAGCGTCCTTCCGGCTTTTTGGCCATCATGCGTTCGATGATCTGGCATAAAGAACGCGGGAAGCGCGGGTTCAGTGAAAGAATATCGGGAATGGGGTCGTGCATATGCTTGATGATTACGTTCACCAGCGTTTCGGCCTTATATGGAACAGTACCGGTAAGCAGCTCGAAGAACGTGATTCCCAGCGAATACATATCGGACCTGAAGTCGATATTCAGACTCTGCGCCTGTTCCGGGCTTACGTATGTGGGAGTGCCGAGTCCCATGCCGGTGGAAGTCAGCTTGACATCTCTGTCGGATGTGGTTTTGGCGATGCCGAAGTCCACGATTTTTACGCCGCCTTCGCGCTCAATCATAATGTTGCCGGGCTTGATGT
>JAKQSH010000511.1 GCA_029570245.1 Deltaproteobacteria bacterium
CAATCATCATAGCGGCCTTGACGACCAGAGGGAAATACACCGTCGGAGGATGATAGCCCATGTCAATCAGACGTTTGGCTATATCCATAGTTGAAACATGCTTTTCCGCCTGAAGCTCATCGTTGAGGATAACCTCATGCAGACTGTCGGTCTGATAGGGCAGATTGAATTTTTCTACCAGGCAGGCGCGCAGATAGTTGGCGTTCAGCACTGCAAGCTCGGTCACACGGCGGATGTGATCGCGGCCAAGCTCACGCAGATAAGCATAAGCACGCACCATTATTCCGAAATTGCCGAATGCACTGCGCACCTTGCCGATGGACTGCGGCCGGTCAGATTCGACAGCGAACCTGCCGTCAGAATTTTTAACGATGCGAGGAACAGGCATGAAAGGCTCAAGCGCCCTGGTGGCGCAAACCGGGCCGGAACCCGGACCGCCGCCGCCGTGAGGCGTTGAGAAAGTTTTATGCAGATTCAGATGCATGACGTCAACGCCCAGATCGCCGGGACGAACGACGCCCAGCAGAGCATTCATGTTGGCGCCATCGCAGTATAGCAAGCCGCCTTTGGCATGCACAATTCCGGCGATTTCTTTTATGTTGCGCTCATATATGCCGACCGTATTGGGGTTGGTTATCATTATGGCGGCGACATCTTCGTCCATGACCTTTTCGACGTCTTCCGGCATGAGGTAGCCTTCGGGGCCGCTGGCGATTTCGACCACTTCGTAACCGCAAAGCGCCGAAGTGGCAGGGTTTGTTCCGTGAGCGGTGTCGGGAACCAGAACCTTTTTGCGGGCATTGCCGTGTGCGAGATGATAAGCGCGAATCAGCATCATGCCGGTGAATTCGCCGTGGGCTCCGGCGGCAGGCTGGAGCGTTACCGATTCGAGTCCGGTAATTTCAGCCAGCATGCGTTCAAGCTCGTACATAAGTTCAAGATTGCCCTGAACCAGCTCGTCCGAATGCTTCGGATGCCCCTGAGTGAAACCGCCGTAACGGGCTACAACCTCGTTGATTTTAGGGTTGTATTTCATGGTGCAGGACCCCAGAGGATACAAGCCCGTATCAAGTCCGAAGTTCCATTGCGAAAGCCGCAGAAAATGACGCATCACTTCGACTTCGGAAACTTCCGGCAAGCCTTCAACGCCGTCGCGGGCCATATCTGAACCGAAGACATCAGCCGGAGAGGCTTTTTCCAGTTTGCAGGCAGGAATGCTGTATCCGCTGCGGCCAAGTGCGCCGACTTCAAAAATCAGCTTCTCGCGCATGAGCAGTCCGCTCATTCCGGGGGTCTGCTTTTTCATTTCGCACCTCCTTTGCCTGCGGCTTCCAGTCCTGCGACAAGCGCATCAATGGCGGACTCGCAATGAACTTCGGTGACGTTGATAAGCAGATGCGAAGAATACTCGCCATAGTCGGGGGCGAGTTCGACGCCCGGAATGATTTTCTGCGCCATCAGACTTTTTACCACCTCGGAAGCCGGACGGGAACATTTGACCACAAACTCGTTGAACGTCGGACCGCTGAATGCGATTTCGTAGCCGTCAAGAGCGGCAATACGCTTTTTGAGGTGCTCCGACTTGGTGAGGTTGTGACAGGCCAGATCGCTTACACCGCGCTTGCCGTAAAGCGAAAGCCAAATGGTTGCGGCCAGCGCGCAGAGCGCCTGGTTTGAACAGATGTTGCTGGTGGCCTTTTCACGACGGATGTGTTGTTCGCGCGTTGAGAGTGTAAGAACAAAGCCGGGATTTCCACGACGGTCAACGGTACGGCCACAGAGACGCCCCGGCATGCTGCGGAGATGTTTTTCGCTGGTGGCGAACATTCCAAATCCCGGACCGCCGAAACTTGGCGACCCCAGAAAAGACTGGCCTTCGCCGCAGGCAATGTCGGCGCCGAAATATCCGGGACCGCGCAACGCGCCGTAAGCCAGAGCTTCGCTGAAAGTGACGACCAGCATGGCGTCGGCGGCGTGCACGACATCAGCCAGAGTTTTGAGGTCTTCGACGACGCCGAAATAATTCGGGTTGCCGACGATAAGGCAGGCTACGCCGTCGTTGAGTTTGGACTTCAGGTCGTCCATATTCACACGACCGGCGTCATCAACATCGACTTCGATCAGGTCGTCGCAGCAGGCCGACATATATGTGCGGGTTACTTTGCGGTATTCTGGATGAACACTTCTGGCCACCAGCACCCGATTGCGTTTTTTCTTTACGCGCCGACACATGAGAGCGGCTTCGGCGCAGGCCGTGGCGCCATCGTACATGGAAGCGTTGGCCACATCCATTTCGAGCAGCTGACAGACCATGGTCTGAAACTCGAAAATGGCCTGAAGCGTGCCCTGGCTGACTTCCGGCTGATACGGAGTGTAAGCCGTATAAAACTCGGAACGCATGAGCAGACTGTCAACCGCAGCCGGAGAATAATGCTGATAGTAACCTGCCCCGATGAAACTGCGATACTCGCCGAATTTGTTGGCCGAAGCCAGTCTGGTCATTTCGGCGACAAGTTCCGGCTCGGAAAGAGCTTCGGGCAGATTGAGTCTGTTTTCGGGAGCAAGTTTGTCTGGAATCGACCTGAACAGATCGACCAAGTCTTTGCGACCTGTCTTCTCAAGCATAAGCCTGATATCTGATTCGGTGTGCGGCAGGTAACGCATGCCGACTCCTTTGCTGGTTAGTGTTTTTTTAGAATGAGCGAAAAACGGAAAAGCCTTAAGCTTCTTCGTCTATAAGCTTCTGATAATCATCAGGATTGAGAAGCTCTTCAAGCTCTTCGGGATTGGAAAGCTCAATTTTCACCAGCCAGCCTTCTTCGTAGGGGGAAGAATTGACTGCGCCCGGATTGTCGTTGAGTTCTTCGTTCAATTCCACTACTTTTCCGCTGACAGGAGAAAACACGTCGGCGGTCGCCTTGGTGGACTCTACTGCTCCCAGTACGTCGCCCTGCTCGAATTCTTCATCCTCCTCAGGAAGTTCAACGTAAACGATGGCGCCAAGCTGTTCCTGGGCATGATCGGTGATGCCTACTGTAGCGAGGTTGCCTTCAACGCGAATCCATTCGTGATCCTTCGTGAAAAGGAGATTCTGTGGCAGCTTCATTAGTATTCTCCTAAGAAAAATTGGGTTCAACCTAAAGATGACGGAAAACTTATCCGTATCTGCACCGTGGATATAGCCTTACACGCGTTCAAAATCAAGGAAAAACCGGCGAACGCCACGCAAAGAATGTGCTGACAATATTTTATTACGGCAGATATCTGCCGCTGTTTGCCGAATCTCCCTGATACTGCGGCCATCCGCCGGATTCAAGCATCCGCCCGGCTGAAGCCTGCACTGAACGAATCGTGCCGTCTTTATGCACAATAATTATGTTTCCAGCCATATCAATAGTTAACGGAGCAAGTATCGGCTCTCCGAATTGCGTGCGCCAGAACAATTTTCCACCCTTCTGTGTGGTTTGGGTGCTGCGACAGCCGTATTTCTGTGCCGATTCTTCCCAGCCGCAACTCTGAAAACCGAATTCGTTGTCGCTGCAATCTTCGGCTTTCAACACACCGCCGTCGCAATACTGAAGCAGATCGCCGTTGCTGCAGCAACCCACGTCGGGGATAACACCGCAGGCTCCGCTGGGTTCTTCTATTTCAGAACACAGTCGCGGATGCTCCGGCAGCCAGCGCACCGCCCAGAATTTGCCGAGATTCGATCTGCCGGGAATATATATCATGCCGCCATTGCCCAGCGCAGGCGTTCCGCCTATGCGTGAACTGTCGAGAAAACTCATTACGGAAGCTCCGATGGAGTAGCCGTCCAGCTCCCAGCCCTGCAGATAACCTTTGCTTATGCCGCTGTCGTAGGTTGTGCTTGATGTAAAGAATACGCCGCCGACATGGGCCACGGCCTGCACCGGCTCGAAGATGTTCTGAGTGACGGCGTATAGCTGGTAAAGACCTTTCTGTGCCATGGATTCGGTATAAAGGCGGAATTCCTTGTCGGAAACTCCGTAAATACCGTGCCCGGCGGGATTAGGCATGATCTGCACCACGGATTGTTCCGGCGCAAACGAAATATCGG
>JAKQSH010000250.1 GCA_029570245.1 Deltaproteobacteria bacterium
TGCGAAGAAACAAGAGCCATAGTCAAGCTGGTGGAAACATACCGCAAGGCCATGGAAGAACGCAATGCGGATGTCCTGATAGCGCTTGCATCGAAAAACTATTTCGAGAAGAACGGCGACGCCAACAGCACCAACAATTACGATTACGACGGTCTTATCAAATTCCTGCGTTCACCTGAATTCCGCAGAATCAGTTCGGTCAAAATGACCATAGTTTATAAAAACATCGAGTTGAACGAAGCCCGCAACGTGGCAAAGGTCACTTATTATTACACTTCAAACTACAAAATGCCGCCTGCAAGTTTCGAACAGAAAGCTGTGGCCGAAGGCGGCGAAACCAGAATAGAAGACAATTACGACGAAGAACTGTGGTTCTCCAAATCCGACGACAACGAAATGATCGTCGAACTCGAAGACGGACAATGGTTCATTTCCAAGGGCATGTAAGATAAAGGCATGAAACTCTGTTCGTTTCTGAATTTGAATATCAAAGCTGCACACTTCGCAGCAGTGACGCTCGTATTGCTGGCGAGTGCTTTGTCTCCACACAGGGTCGAAGCGCAGGTCACAGTAAACAACGACGGACTGAGCTTCGGCCCAGAACTGGTGGAGTTTCTACCGCTGACCGAGGCAATTTCACAGCTTTACAACGTAAATATAATTTTCTCCGAGCAGATAAAATCCAAAGATAAAATCCATGTTGTATTCCCGGAAGGGATAAGCAAAAACGAGGCATGGCGCTTCTACATTTTCGCCATGGATATGATGGGCGTAACTTACTATCCCGTAGGAAAATACGACCGCATGGTCAATTCCTCCGACATGGCCAGCGCTCCGACTGACCTTTTCATAGATACTTTTCCAAAGATTGACGAGAAAAATCCACACGTCGCAATACTTTACCGCCCTAAGCATATTCCGGTGGAAGAAAGCATCAAACTTATAGAAAAATTCAAAGCCAAAGAAGGCGCGGCGGTACAGTTCAACGACGCCATTCTGTATATAGACTGGCAGCACAATCTGGCCCATGTTTTCGAAATTCTCAATGCCCTGGATGTAGGCGGAGGATCGTCGAAAATCTATATCTGGAAAGCCAATTATTCGAACATTGCCGACATTCAGGCAATAGTGGAAAAGTTGTTTATGAAAACAGGTTTCAACCCCAAATCGGCGGTGGGGCTTGAAAAAATCGTATCCGACGAGCGATCGAATCAGCTGATAATATCCGGCACTGAAGAGGCATGCTCAAAAGTACTTGGGCTTTTGCCCAAACTGGATGTCCCCATTACACGCGACAAGCACATGGAAGTAGTATTTCTGAACGGTCAGAAAGCTGAAGACATTCAGGCAACGCTGCAAGGCGTAGTCTCCCAGAAAACGGCAAAAACCAGCGCAAAGCACAATTTCAACGAAGACCTCGAAGTCAAAATCACCGCAGATAAAAGCACCAATGCAATACTGATGGTAGGCCCTAAAAAAGGCATCGAAGAAATTAAAGAGGTCATTGCAAAAATCGACAAGCTTCCGCGCCAGGTAATGATAGAAATGGTTGTAATGGAAATTACACTGGGCGACACCAGCAAAAGCGGCCTTTCGGTGGTTGGTTCCAAAAACGTAAACGCCATCGACTCGCTGGTAATGGGAGGCACCAATTACGGCGGGCTCTCCGCAGTGCAGGTCGATCCGACCTCGCTGATGGGAATGGCTGTAGGCGCACAGACTTCCGGCACAAGCGGTTCCGGCGACAAGCTCGGCCTGGATAACGATATCCCCGGCTTCGGTATAATACTGCAGATGCTGCAGAGCACATCCGATGTCAACCTTATGTCCAACCCATACTTGCTGGCAGCAGACGGACAGGATGCGGAAGTAATCGTAGGTTCGAATGTACCATACATAACCGGTTCTGCAATGGACAGCTACAACCAGCCCGTGCTTTCCATACAACGTCAGGATGTCGGACTTACAATAAAACTCAAACCAAGCATCAACGAAGGCGGCAGCGTCAAGCTGGAAATGAGCCTTGAAATTCAGGACCTGCAGGCCATGAGCGATACACTGGGACCGACGACTTCCAAGCGTGCAATAAAAACAGTGGTTATCGCCAAAAGTGGTAACACTGTTGCTTTGGGCGGGCTTACTCGCGACAAAAAAATCCTCGACAAAAATATGGTTCCGGGATTGGGCGAACTGCCGGTTCTTGGACGGGCTTTCAGTCAGAAGAGCGATGTGACCGAGAAAGTTTCGCTGGTGGTCTGCCTGACACCGCACATAATTGAGACTCGTGAGCAAATTCAGCAGCTATTCAAACGCAAGATCAAAGAGCGCAGCGAATATATACGCGAGTTCTACGGTTCAGAAAAGGAAGATTTCGATTTCAACAAAGACCTGCATGACCGCGTCGGTCTGGTTGAAGAAATCCGTCAGATCGTCGATCAGCAGAGAATAGAGGCGAAGAAAAAGAACGAAGACGACGAAGAAAATTTCATAATCATCAGCCCCGACACAATAAAAAAAGAGAAACCGGCCGCATCCGAAAAAGAAGTGGAAACGGAAATCATCGGAGAAGAGATAAAAGCCCCGCTTGAGTAGCCTCAGTTTTTAAACTCCACAGATTCGAAGAACACTCCCCGTATTAAACGCAAAATTCAACAGGACTGGCAACAGATGCGTCTGTTCCGAAATACGCTTTGCAGCAGTTACAATAAATATACTGGAAGAGAGCATCAGGAACTGCTATAATAAGAAAAATTGCCCATTGGGGGCGGAAGTTTTTCTGAGATGTAAAACAAAGGAGTAAATGGATGTCGGGAGTAGAAAAGCGTCTGTATCCGCGCTTTGAGGTGAAGGCCAGAGTCGATATGCAGGAAGACGACGAACTGATTTACCACGAAGTCGTCAACCTCTCACTGGGAGGCATGTGCATTCAGTCGCCCATTTCGGAAGAAATCGGTGCCAAAGTCGAACTCAGGCTGCATGTTCCGGGAGAAGCAAAACCCTTGAGCATGGTGGGAGAGGTGGCCTGGTCAGCTCCGCAGCCAAACCCTGAAATGGGTGTGCGTTTCGTCAATCTGGACAAGGAAACGTATGAAATTCTGTACGATTATCTGCACCAGAAAAACAAACCGGCGCATAAAAACGGTTAAGGCATGACGGATATCGAAGAAAAACTGCTTGAAACAGCAAGGAGCGTAAGCGGAAACGCTTACGCTCCTTATTCACAATTCAAAGTCGGCGCGGCGCTTCTGTCTGACGATGGCAGAATTTACGGAGGCTGCAACGTCGAATGCGCATCATACGGCGGCACAATCTGCGCCGAAAGGTCGGCGCTTCTGCAGGCGGTGGCGGACGGACGCCGGAAGTTTACGAAAATAGCGATATTTACCGAAACAGAATGCTCAACGCCGCCGTGCGGTCTGTGTCTGCAACTGCTGCACGAATTCGCCCCGGATATCGAAGTTATACTGGCCACACCACAAGGCGTAAGCGGACGCTTCAACCTTAAAGAATTGCTGCCATATCCTTTCGGCCCCGAAGACCTGGGCAAACGCTGAAACATCCACCTCTTATAAGGAAACATAGATGATAGTCAACGAGGAAGTCAAAGTTCTTCTTTCACAGAAACAGATACACGAAAGAATCGAGCAGATCGCCGCTCAGATAACTCAGGACTACCATGGCAGAAGCCCGATATGCATCGGGGTTTTAAAAGGCGCTTTCATTTTCATGGCGGACCTGGTTCGCAAAATCGACCTTCCGTTGCGGACGGATTTCCTTACTGTGTCGTCATACGGAGATACGACTAAAAGCTCCGGCATTGTGCGCATGCTTTCCGATCTGTCAAAACCGGTAGAAGATGAAGACCTCATCATCATTGAGGACATTGTGGATACAGGCCGGACCCTTCACTATCTCATCGAAAATCTCAGGACGCGCAACCCCAGATCAATCAGAACTTGCGCGCTGTTGCACAAACCGGAGCTCAAGGAAGTAGATGTGCAGATCGACTACATCGGCTTCACGATTCCCAATCATTTCGTCATCGGCTATGGTCTTGATGCGGCCCAGAAGTACCGCAACCTGGATTACATCGGTTATTTTCCCAACCCCAAACCCAAAACCATCTAATTTCAATACATTCCAGTTCATAAAAAAAAGCTGAAAAGAGCGCCAGTAACGTCTTGCATTCTGAAGGCTTCGTTCTATAATGAATACCGTTGATCGGTGCAGCAGCTTATTCATCATCTCATAAAATGAGAATCATATACTCTGGAGGTTGAGAGTTGAGTCGTAAAGCGCGTGAAAAAAAGGAACCCAAATTTATCGTCGTGACCGGCGGAGTCCTTTCCGGCTTAGGTAAAGGAATTGCGTCGGCCTCAATCGGCCGCCTGCTGTCGTCACGCCTAAAGGTCGTGCCGGTAAAATGCGACGGTTATCTCAACACCGACCCCGGAACAATGAATCCAATCGAACACGGCGAAGTCTTCGTACTGGACGACGGCGGTGAATGCGACATGGATTTCGGGCATTACGAGCGTTTCATCGGCGTCACATGCAAGTCCAACTGGAACCTCACCATGGGCAAAATCTACAAGAGAATTCTTGACCGTGAGCGCACCGGTGATTTTCTTGGGCAGACCGTGCAGTTAATTCCCCACGTCACCGACCAGATAAAAGAAGAAATCTGGAAGATCGCCGAAGAGGAAGAAGCCGACATCATGCTCATCGAAATCGGCGGCACCGTCGGCGATATGGAAAACGAGCTTTTCCTTGAATCAATGCGCCAGCTGCGCCACGAAGTCGGAAACGAAAATATCGCATTCGTACACCTGAGCTATGTGCCGATCCCATACGGCGTCAACGAGCAGAAATCCAAGCCGACTCAACAATCGGTTAAAAACCTGAACGAACGCGGTCTGCATCCAGACATAATAATCGGACGCTGTCCTGTACGTCTGGTCGAGAAAATAAAAGAAAAGATCGCACATTTCTGCAACGTGGCTCCCGGCAGCGTAATCTCAGCGCCGGATGTTCACAACGTATACGAACTGCCGCTGATATTCGATGAAGAGGGCGTTCCTGACATCCTTCACAAGAAACTCAACATCTACTCTCCACCCAACTTGAGCGAATGGCGCAAGCTCGTAGCACGCATGGAAGAAAAAGAGAACAGAAAGCGCGTAACTGTCGCAATCTGCGGCAAATACACCGACCTGCACGACTCGTATGCGTCCATCCTCGAAGCGCTTAATCACTGCAAAGCTCACGTCAATGTAGATATTCAGACCGACTGGGTGGAAACCACAGAAATAGAGAACGGCAAACGCAAAGTCGAAGATTCGCTCAAAGACGTTGACGCAATCATCGTTCCGGGCGGCTTCGGCACTCGCGGCATTGAAGGCAAGATCGAGGTCATCCGCTATTGCCGCGAAAACAATATTCCATTCCTCGGCATCTGTTACGGCATGCAGCTTGCGGTAATCGAATTCGCACGCAACGTCTGCGGCATTGCCGACGCTCATTCCGCCGAAATCGAAGCCGACGGCAAGTGCGCCGGCCCCAATCAGGTTGTCTGCTATCTGCCGGACCAGATAAAAGTCACAAAAAAAGGCGGCACAATGCGCCTGGGCGGACACGACGTTACCATAAAAGAAGGCACCAGAGCCCACGAATATTACGGGGCACTCAAAATCCGTCGCCGTTTCCGCCACCGTTACGAGATCAACCCGGATTACGTGCCGTGCCTGGAAGAGAAAGGCCTGCTTTTTTCGGGGTACGCACCGAATTCAAATATCATGCAGATAATGGAACTGCCCAGCCATCCGTTCTTTATGGGTTCGCAGTTCCACCCCGAACTTCAGAGCCGACTTGAAAAACCGGAGGCGCTGTTTCTGCAACTGGTCAAGACCGCACACGAAAAAAGTCAGCGCAACAAATAAGCCGCTTGCAAGACCTGCCCAGCTGAAGGATAATGGTTTTCTGTTTTTGAATACGGGTGAGTCGTCCCAGTCTGTTGCCTGAGACAGAAACGGAAGTTACATGGAAAGACTCGATTTAAAAGTCGGCTTTGAATGCAACAACAAATGCCATTTCTGCGTTCAGGGCGATAAACGATATAAATTTGCTCCGAAAAGTCTGGAAGAATTGCAGAAGTCGCTGGCCGACAACCGTAAAGACATAGACAGCGTGGTTTTTACAGGCGGCGAACCGACCATGCATCCGCACTTTCTGGAACTGGTGAAAACCGCACGCGATCTTAATTACCGCAAAATCCAGATACAAACCAACGGGCGCATGTTTGCCAACGAAAATTTCGCCCGCGCCGCAGTCGAAGCCGGAGCCAACGAATACTCACCGGCGATTCACGGCCCTAACGCCGAAATCCACGACTGGCTGGTGCAGGCGCCGGGAGCATTCAAACAGGGCATACGCGGCATTCAGAACATGAAAAAGCTGGGAGTGCCTGTTGTAGTCAACTCGGTGCTGGTGCGCCCGAATTATCGCCATCTGCCACAGACAGCGCAGCTCATGGTTGCGCTGGGCGTCAGCCAGTTCCAGTTCGCCTTTGTGCATGCGCTTGGAACTGCGGCAAAATATTTCCAGATGATCGTTCCGCGCAAGGCGTTGTGCGAACCGTTTGTAAAAAAAGGCATCGACATCGGCCTTCGCGGCGGAATTTTCGTAATGACGGAAGCCATCCCCTACTGCTTCATGGAAGGCTACGAAAAATACGTGGCGGAGCAGTACATTCCGCGCACGCGAATCATAGACGCGAAATTTGTAGTCGAAGACTACACCGAGTACCGCTGGAACGAAGGCAAGCTCAAGGGCGAGCCGTGCCGACAGTGCGCCTATAACGACATCTGTGAGGGGCCGTGGCGCGAGTACCCGGAATTCTTCGGCTGGGAAGAATTCAAACCGCGCAGTTCCAAAAGCGATGTCGCCTGACAAAGCCGCACAGCCAGACATTGAAAACATCGAAACCCGCGAAGCGGCTGTGCATCAGCATCGGAACTGGGTGCGCATAACCTGGGCCTGCAACAACCGCTGTATTTTCTGCCTTGATTCCGACGTAACCAGAGCTCAGCACATTCCGGCGGAAGAAGTCAGAGACGAAATCCGGCGTGGCTATGCGCCCGGAGCGCGATTGATTCTTTCCGGCGGCGAAGCCTCCATTCATCCCGAATTCATCGAGTTCATCCGCTATGGTCGAGAGATCGGTTACGAGTGGATACAGACCATTTCTAACGGGCGCAGCTTTGCATCCGAAAAATTCGCAAAAGCAGCAGCCGACGCCGGTCTGAATGAAGTGACGTTTTCCATTCACGGGCACAACGACGAACTGCACGACACGCTTTCAGGCGTAAAGGGCGGGTTCAGACAGGCCCTAAAAGGTCTGCTCAATCTGCGTAACGACGGCAGAGTCGTCATAAGCGTAGACATCGTTCTCAACCGCATGAATGTCCCGCACCTGGACGATATTCTGCGTTTTTTCATGCGGCTGGGAGTACACGAGTTCGATCTGCTGCAACTGGTGCCGTTCGGGCGGGCATGGAGCGACGAATGGCGTGAAAGCCTTTTCTACAACATAAAAGAAGCGCTGCCGCACATAAAAAAAGCCCTCGACAATGCGCATGTACCCGGCAATTTCATCTGGACGAACCGCTTTCCAGTGCAGTTGCTGGAAGGCCTTGAAGACCTCATTCAGGACCCGCACAAGCTGCACGATGAGTTACGCGGGCGCCGGAAGGAATTCGAGCAGTACATAAACAGCGGAGAGAAGCTGCTGTGCTACGGTGAGCGCTGCCGCTTCTGCTTCGCGCGCGGCGTCTGCCATGAAATTTATTCCGCAAAAGAACGCGTTGACGGACGCGAAGTCGAGGAACTGCTTCTTACGGTAGACAGCAATGGAAACGCCCCGGAATCTCTGAAGTTCATGCTCGAAACACAGCCGTTAAAACGCCTGCTCGTTTCTGCACCGGATATTGCCGCGTTCAGTCAGGCCATGCCGCAGCAGGCAAAAGCGGACATTGAAGTACGGCTGGGTCTTGACGACTGGCGCGGTTACGCGGAATTCAAAGCTTCAGACGCCGCATGGGCTCAGAACATCAAGGTGCTGCATCTGGCGTCTGCCGAAGCCGTTGAAAAATTCGTAACACGCCCGGAACGGCCTGTCATCGAAATACGACGCGACACCGCTGCTGCGGCATGGAAACTGCGCGAAGAAATTTCGAAGCGCGGCGATGCGATTCTGCATGTTCCGTCGTTCGAAGCCATGAACGATGCGCGGGCGCATCTGGTAGATATGCGGCGCTATCTCAAGGGCTGGCTCGGAGCCGCAGTACGCGTCGAAAATGCGCCGCTCTGCATGCATCCGCAGGCTATGCCGCCAGAAGCTGCGACTGTGATAAGTGCTGACTGTTTCAACGCAGCAGGCCGTCTGGATGTTTCGGCGTTTGCAGAGCATTATATAAAACACGGTTACTTTTCCAGATCGGAGCGCTG
>JAKQSH010000512.1 GCA_029570245.1 Deltaproteobacteria bacterium
ACAAGGATTTGAACGAAGTTCCGCCCTTTGACAGCGTTGAGCCGTCTTCAGAATTGCTGGCGAAGTACATAGTCGAAGAGTGTGCGGCGCTGCTCGATCGCGAAGGCGCATACGTTCACCGCGCGGACGTATGGGAAACGCGCGGTTCCTGCGCAACATACATACGGGACGATGTCTGAAAATCCGCGCGGCGTGCGCATCAGAAAACTTGCGCTGCTGATATGCCTCATAATTTTCGTGGGGGTGTCCGCAATGGGAATAATGTCGAAAATACTTATCGGTGGAAGTCTTGATCCAGACGGTGAGCAGCCGATAGAACACGGCAGATGGGGCAGCGGAGAAAATACGTATGTTCCATCCGACAAACTGGTGATTTTTTCGCTGAACATGCATTACGGCATCGGCGCCGCCGATGACAGTGAAGCCCGGCGCAGCGAAGGCGAAATTACGCTGAACCTCAATCGTATCGCCGACCTGGCCGCATCGCTCGAAGCCGACATCCTCATGTTGCAGGAAGTCGATTTCGATTCGGAGCGTACCGGCGGACTGGATCAGATGCGCTATCTGGCGCACCGTCTGGGCATGCCGTACATGGCGGCCTGTCACACCTGGAAAATTCGTTACCTGCCTTTTCCGTACTGGCCGCCGTCGCGTCACTATGGTGAGATGGATTCGGGCCAGGCGGTAATTTCGCGTGTGCCGCTGAAGTCCAATTACATCCGCCGCCTGCCGCAGCCTGAATCCAACGGTGCGCTGTACAATATGTTCTATCTTCATCGCAGCGTTCAGCACGTTGTGGCGGATGTGGCCGGACGCGACTTCGATCTGTTCAACGTTCATCTGGAAGCTTTCGACAACGCCAATCGCGACCGGCAGGCGCAGCTTCTGCGCGACATGGTCAGAGAACGTCGCGGCAGGCACGTTGTAATGGCGGGCGATTTCAATTCAGTCCCGCCGGAGGCGACGCTGAAAAAGAACTTTCCCGACGAACCGCAGACCGACATGAGCACCGACCGCACTGTGGAAATCATTCGTGAACTCGGACTGCGCGAAGTGATTGAACCCGACATGTATCTCAACGATGAAAAAGCGGCATTGACCTTCCCTGCGGAAAACGCCAATCGCCGTCTGGACTACATCTGGTTTTCGGACAACCTCGAAATTTCTGACGGCGGCGTGTACTGCTGCGGCGGGATTTTCTCAGACCACAAGCCGCTTTATGCCGTTTTCGTCCTCAAGCCATAAGCAGCGGCTAATAAATATGCATCACGATCTTAAAACGCTGAAACTGCTGGCCGATATCCATCCGCACTGCTTCAGCTCATTTTATACTCGTGGCAAACTCATCAACGGTCGCATTCCATCAGCACCGGCCACGCTTATAATCGACCTCATCAAGCAGTGCTCTTTCGGCTGCGCCTTCTGTTTCGCCGGCGACACCGAGAATCGCGGGCGCATGTTTCAGGCGCGGCAACTGCGCGATCTGCTGCACAGTCTGAAAGGGATTCCGAAAATCGTTCTTATCGGCGGTGAGCCGTTCGAGCACCCGCAGCTTGATGAAGTTCTTGATTTAGTATGCGATGCGGCTGCGCTGGAAGTTGAAATATTCACCAATGGGGCTTTCGCTTCCGGCGGCTTCGAACCCGTCGTTGAACTGCTGCGCAGGATATCGCCGGAAAACGGGCGGCAGAAAATAGTATTGACGCTGGCTGTTGACGAATGTCACAAAAAAAATCACGGCTCTGAGAATTTCGAGCGTCTGATAAATACTTTTATCCGTCTCGACGGAAACGGCTGGCGCACGCGCTTTAACGTCACGGACGGGCGGGTTTACACCGGAGATTATATGGACCTTCCGACCATGCGCGCCGTCATGGGCGATCTGTCCCAGTCGCTGCTTGAAGAATTCGAAAGAGCTCTGGTGGCCGACCGCTTGACGGAGCGCTTTTACATCAATCCGCTGGTGGCGCAGGGGCGTCAGGAATCCTCGGAACCGGGCATCGAGTATCTGCGTCCGGCGGATATGCTTTTCAGTCCTGAACTGGTGTTGACGCTTAATTGTGAAGGCTGCGCCGAATACCGCTCGGCGCTCAATGCGGCATGGATGAAAAATCCGCCGCAATGCCTGGTGCTGGCGGAGAATTCGGCGGATATGAGCAGCCGCGCAGTACGCAGCCTGGCGCTGCGGCGCATGGCGGGCATCAATGGCGGAATGGCCCGGCTTGAATATCTGCTTGACGCGGCTGTGACTGGTGCAATGCCGGAAAGGAAAGATGACACAGACTGCAACCCGCTATGCGGAGAGCTGCTCGCTTCTTTGCACGGAGATACTGACGAAGGAACTGATGCGGTTCCGGCTCTTTTTGCGGCGCTTGAAGCATACGGTGATTTCTATATGCTCTGTCGCGAGCGCTGGGGTTATTTCGGACGGCTTGCGGACAGAATATGGGAGATGATCGAGAAGCCGCAGCCATTTGTGTGGGATTTGAGCGGGTATTACAACATCGACCGTCTGGGTCTGCCGGTGTTGCGTCTGCTGCTTGAAAAATTCGATGCAGCCGGTCTGCTGAACGACGATTTCTACGAAAACCTGCTCGGAGTCTGGCGGTCGTTCATTGCAGGCGGCGCACAGCCTCAGCAGGCCTGTGTTTTCTTTGAGCGGCGCAATCTAGGCCGACTGCCGGACGAACGCGGCGGGTTTGTTCCGCTTGACGGTGTCGGATTGCACAGCGGTTTCGGTGACTGGCCGCTCACTTATGACTATGTGTTGAAGCCTTCTTTGATGCTGCTGCCTGGCGGTGTCGTAAGGTGCGGTTTCGATGCTCGCATAGAGTGGCTGGCGCACGACGACGGCGGCAAATCGGCTGTGCGGTTGCTGGAATTTTATTCGCTCCTGCTGCCGCAGCCGATCAATGCCGAATTCCACCGGCGGCTTCTGGCTGCCGCCGGTCCGGATTCGCTGCTCTCCAGCCTGGTAAAGACTTCCGACGAATCCGATCCGTTCGTCTCGGAAGCGGAATTCTTTTTTTCAGACCCTCAGAAGATGTTCGATTATGCGACCTTCGACCGCAACAGCAACGAGACGCCATACGGCAACATTTACCTGCTGCGGCATCTGCTGAACTTCGATCTGGGGGCATTCGACCCGCAGCATGCCGAAGCCTGGCGCGAAAAGCTGCGTTACCACATCGGGCTTCTTGAGAGCTTGCCGGGTGATGCCGGGGTTGAGCTTTCTAAACAGGATAACGCCGGAGCCTCTGAGCGGACCGCAGGCCGAACGATGGAGCGCATCAGGTTCAAGGGTGAGATTCCGGCTTCCGGCGAGGATTTTGCAGATGCCATGCGGCGCATGGTTGCCGCCGGTATGGAAATCTCCCTTGAGAGCGACGGTGTTATATTCGCCAAGCGCAGCATCGCAGAACGCATGCGGCGCTTTGGCTTGCGTCGTGTGGATTTGCGCCTGTACGGCGGAACGCGTTTTTCGCATCAGCTGGTAAAGGGAAGCGACGATTTTTACCGCGCGCTTGACGGCGTGCGCAATCTTGTTGAATGCGGCGTCGAAGTCTCGGTGCGCATCGCGGTGAATGCATGCAATCACGGCACGCTCAAGCTGGCTGCGACCGAATTGTTGAAATGCGGTCTGCGTCCCGATATCGCGCTTGAATTCGAAGATGATCCGCGCACCTCGTTCTCAAAAGATATCGAAGCAGCGCGTCTTTATGCCGGCAGATTGTGTGCGCTTGAAGATTACGGTCAGTGTGAAAGCAGCAAACCCGCAGTCGGTCTTTTCGTTTCCACAAAGCGAACCATGAAGCTTGATCCGCAGCGCTGCACACTGAAAGCCAGGCTGGATGAGGGCGATGAAGTGCTGCCCTGTTACAGCCTTCTGCTGCGGAAGTCGCCGGGGCTTTATGAAATTCATCGTCTGGATTTTCCTGCCGGAACGTCCCCGGAGGCCATGGGAAACATCGAAGTCGTTTATACAAAAAACATTCGCCGCCTGGTCTTTGCACAGCGCAACGGGAAACGGCATCGTCTGGAGCTTGAATCCGCATGTGTCGCCTGCCGTCATCTTACGCGCTGTCCTGGGGCTTTTTACATTGTGGAAGAAACTGTGCGCGACTTCAATCCATTCGGCGGCGCTTACCGTCAGTTCGAAATCTGCGCATCCGATACGCGTCTGCCGCAAAGCTTCGCAGTGTTGCGGCCCGGAGAGCGCATCGCCGTAAGCGGCAGTCTCAGACATTTCGTGCTGGGCGACGCTTCCGCCGCTTCCAGGAGCGGCCCCTGTGCCGATCTGGCGCTGCTCTGCGATCTGGCTTACGCTCATGGTCTGCAGGCTGTCGATTACGTTCTGCCGGAACAGAGCGGCTCCGAGCGCTTCGCTGTGCTTTACGAAAAACCGCTTGCACCGCCGCAACGTGTTGAGCGCATGGCGGTGGCAAACATTTCTTCGGCCTGCATTGCCAACTGCATGATGTGTTCCATGCCGCAGGTGTTCAGAGGGCACAGCATCGGCACGATTGCGGCCTGTGCAATGTTCGAAGAGCTTAAAATCTGCGGCTTTCAGATGGTGGACACTTTCGGCGGCGAAATCAGTCTGCGCGGCGATCTGCTGGCGCTGATCGCCGCCGTAAAACGACTCAACATGATTTCCAACATCATCAGCACCGGCTACAGGCTTGACCATTCAAGAGTTCTGGCTCTGACTTCAGTCGGGCTGGACAAGGTGCAGATTTCGATCGACTCTCCCGACGCCGAACTGCATGACCGCATACGCGGTTCAGCCGGGCTGTTTGAACACGCCTGCGAGGCTGCGCGGGCTTTTCGCAACAGCGGTCGAGTTTTCCTCGAAATAAATTCCGTCATACTGCCCGAAAACGTTGTGCAGATAAAGCGCCTGCACAGCTTTGTCGTCGAAAAACTGGGAATCCCGCACCATCGACTTTTCTACTGTGTTCAGATTCCAACGGCGCTTACCGAAGCTCATCACCTTTCGCCTGAGCAGGCCCGCCATTATTTTGAAAAAGATTATCCAGAATTGCTGAGGCTTTCGGCTCAACTGGGGTCCAGCATAGATTTCTGCCCGCCGGTTTCGCCACACGACGTTTCGGACGCAGAAAATCTGTATGAGGAAATAAGCCGTGGGCATTACAACCGGCTCAGCCGCTGCGAAGCTCCGCAGCGTGATCTATTCATTACTCCCGAAGGAGAAATCTATCCCTGTGTGAATCCTTCGATAATAAGCCGGGTAAAGCCTCTGGGGCGTACCGGAGAAATCAGAATAATAGACGCGTTGCGTTCTGAAGCAATGGAAGAAGCCCGGCGCATGGCCGGATTGTGGCCGGAATGCGCCTCGTGCATCAGCAAACGCTGAAGCACAGTCTACGGCTGAACAATTTTATTGCTGAATTCGCAGAACCCCGAATCGCATTTTTCGACCGGCAGGCAGTCGTTGTCGTCGTCGCATTGCAGGCGGGTGCAGATGTCGTCGATGCAGACAGAATCGTCCGGGCAGCCGTCGTTGCAGGTGTGCACGATGCAATGACCGTCGATGCAGACCGTTCCGCCGGGACAGTCTGTGTGCCTGTCGCAAGGAAAGTCGTAACAGCCGCGTCTGTAGCAGGTTTCGCCGGCTGCGCAGTCTGAATCCGATTCGCATTCGGGCGGCAGACATTCAAGACCGATGCAGTAATCCGAAGCGCCACAATCTGTGGCGTAAAAACATTCAGCCAGACCGCAACGCCCATGCACGCAGTAATTGGCATAAGAGCACTGGCTTGAGTCCAGGCAGACGGGATCAAGGCAGCGCATGGCGTCGCATGTGTCGGGATTTGCATAATCGCATACGCCGTCCGGGCATTCGCGGTCAAGAATGCACTGGCGGCCAGAAGTGTCGCAGAAGCCGTCGATGCAGATGGAATCACGCGGGCAGTCGCAGTCGCTTTCACAGAAGGTTTCCACGCAACGCCTTTCGAAGCAGACCAGTTTTACCGCGCACTGTCGGGACGAAGTGCATTCAGCCGCCGGCTCCGTGCATTCTCCGGCCTGGCACAGCAGGCCGTCGGGACATTCCGCGTCCTGTGAGCACTCGTTTGAACCGCTGATTCTGTCCGAACACGAAGCCGACGCGACGATCAGAATCAGGCTCATAATAAACATCGAAATTATGTGCATTCGTTGCTGCCGTCAAAAAAGGTTGTCAAGCGCCATTATGAAGCCGTGTATGCCGCCTTCATTAAGGCCCACCTGGTATCCAATACGGATTGTTGCGGGTCTTGCATAACCGAATACCATATCCAGTCTGACTTCTCCTCCAACACCCATGCGGGTTTCGCCTGCTTCCAGTCGTTCGCTCCATACGTTGGCCGCGTCGAAGAACGGCGCCAGATGCAGACGGCGGAAGAAAACCGGCAGAGTGTAGATGCCTTTTTCGATGTGCCATACCACGAAGCGGTATTCGGAATTGAACATCAGATACTTGTCGCCGCCCAGCGCGTATGGGCGATAGCCGCGCACGTAGCTGCCGGAAACGCGTTCATCGCGTATCAGGTCAGATACGATATCGCGTTCCGGCGGTCCGCCGATATAGAATATTTTGCGTTCGCGGTAATTCGAGACGCCCATTCCGCCGTTGAATTTGAGCGCCAGTACGTGATGATCCACCCACGGATTCGCGATGAATTCCGCATAGCCGGCAGAGGCTACGATATTGTTGTAATCGCTGCCGAGTGCGTCGCTCTGAGTGCTGACGCTCACGTAAAAACTGCGTCCCGCCGATGTCCCGACGTATCCGGGATATCCTTCGCGGTTGCTGTAGCTCCAGCTGACTCCCAGCCCCGACATGAAACCGTTTTCTGCGAAGACCGGCGGATTTTCGAGCGGTGAATAACTGTAGGTGTTAAGCAGGCGCGTATAAGAATAAGAATATCCGATCGAAACGCCGTGGCTGTACGTCCATGTGTCGCGGCCTCTGTTTTCGCGTCCGGCCATGGGGAAGCTCATCGAAATTCCGCCCGAATAGCGCGACTCGTCCTGATCTACGCGTTTGCTGCCAACCAGCGCGGCTTCAGGCAGAGTGTAGCTGGTGTTTGCGAAACGCATCGAAATGCTTGGTGCGAATATGCGTGTAGTGTATGAAGCGCCGAACGTCGGTGCGCGACTTTCAATGCCATAATCGAATTCGGCCTGCCAGCTGTGCCTGTATGTAAGGTCGTCACCCCATGTGGTAATGCCGACGGTGTCGCCTTTGGCGTCTTCGCCCCAGGTGGGATGCCAGAGCTTCGGATAAATTGACGGAAACGGACTGTATTCCCTGTCGGTGTATTCCACCGGCTTCATGTCGTATTCCTTTTTCGGACGCAGTTCCGGCATTGCAGGGGCTCTCATCCAGAGGCTGCGGTCGATATCCATGCGCGCCAGATCGAAGGCGTCGGAACTGTAATACGCAAAATACAGGCTGGAAGCGTCGGCGTTCATCTGCGGTTCGAAAGCTCCCGTAAGCACGTTCGTAATCTGGTATACTTCACCGTCGCGCGTGTCGAAGGCGTAAATGTTGAAGATTCCGCTGCGGTCCGACGACCACAGCAGATAACGCCCGTCGGGCGACCATGACGGCGTCAGGTCCTGTGCATTGTCGCTGCTGAGGTTGATAACGCGATTGTCGGCCATGTCCATTACATAAAGGTCTTTAAAGCCGAAACGCGGACGCGCCACAAAAGCCAGATGTTTTCCGTCCGGCGACCAGCGCGGCTGATACACCTGCTCGAAAAGTCCTTCCGGCAGCGGCATTTCAGTTCCGCCGTGATCCAGATTCAGTATTTCCAGACGGCTTTTGCCGGGCAGCATGCTTACGTATGCTATGCGGCTGCCGTCGGGATGAAAGTCAGGTTCCTGGGCGCGCTTGCGGGTGGTTATGCGGCGCGTCTCGCCGCGATCCATGTCGTGCAGAAACAGATCGTAATAGTAATATTCGCGCTGATAATTCTGGGCCTGCGAATAAACCAGCCTGCGACCGTCCGGCGCGAAATCGGCTGCACCGCCGCTGTCGGATTCTACTATCAGAGATTTCTCGCCGTTTCTGACATCGTAGAAATACCAGCCGTTTCTGGAGCTTTTCCCGTCGTTGAAATAAAACGCCATGCGCGAGCCGGAAGGATGCAGCAGTGGAGAGCCATGAGCCGGGCCGCCACTGGTAAGCAGCTCAAAACGGCTCAGTCCCAGCTTTTCGAGACGGCGGCGGTCTTCCTCGTAACGGCTTTTGAGCTGGGCGCGCCATTCGTCGTACAGCTGCAGCCAGTCCGTGTCTGTCGCCTGTTTCATAACGGTGTTGAGCGAGTACGGGATAAGTCGCTGTCCGTAAAGATAACCCAGAGCCGCCAGCGTATCGTCGCCGGTTTTGTCTGCCATGTATTGCAGGAACTTCATGCCGTAGAGGTATACGGTGTTTCCGTAGGGCCATTCGTGGCGTTCGGCGTGCCATTCGCTTATGTCGAGATCGCGCCCTTCAAGAAAATTGGCGCGCATGTACATTTCGAAAAAGCTCGAACGGTTGCGGCCTCCGGCGCCCATGCGGCTTTCGCTCCAGATGGCCGAACCTTCCGAATACCAGCGCGGCGTCTGCTGGTTGGGGTTGAGCGTCTTGCCGAAGATTTTATTGACCACAGAAACCAGACCGCCCTTGGTGTCGAGCTGCAGAATATGCGTGTATTCGTGCGCAATGAGCAGACGCAGCCAGTCGTCGTAATCGTTGAGTGCATTGTCCTGTCCCGGTGGGGCCATGTACAGCACCAGCCGATTGTACGGATAGACATTCGAAAAGCCGTTGGAAGAGTCGGTGTGATCCACCAGCAGAACTTCGGTTTTCTGTCCGGGTTTCCAGTCGAGAATGGGCGAAAGATTGCTGTGTATGTCTTCGATGAGAACAACAACGTAGTCGGCGAGTTCCTCTTCGCCCTGATGATAGCTTATGCGGAAGTGCTCGGTTTCGCGCGTGCGGTATTCGTAGGCGGACGGATAGGCCGAAGCAACTGCGGGAACAAACCACAGCAGCAGAGCCAGAATTACAACCGTCACTTCCGTCAAATGCAGAGTCCGCATGAAAAATCCTTCTGGTACATCTTTAATATCATAGGTCATACTGCTCGTGCGGCAAAATTATTTGATGCAATGATCGTCGGAAACGGCTCATGTTTTATGCCACGGTTTTGTTTCCGGGGTCATAAAAAGCGAACCGCCCTTAAGGGGAGAAGGGCGGTTCTGCGCCTTTGGGGGGGGCGCTTTGCGGGGGAAGTGGCGGAGGCTCTGCTTGCAGGGGCGGGTTATTGCGGGATTACCCTGCCGGCTTGCCTCCGCCTTCGGCAAGAAATGCCTTGCGGCATCGGACAGTATCAATCAGAGAACTAGTTCAGAATTACGCCCCATTCAACGGCGGCGAAGCCCTCACGCTCGAATGTTTCAATCTGCGGTTCCGGCATCTGTGGCGCCTGAAACACCGGATCGAGCACCAGCCACAAACGCAGCAGCGAGTCGGGAGCCGGGCTGATGTTCAGGCCGACCATTGCGTCGATTTCGTCACGATTAAGCGCATAGACGGCGTAATAAGGGTAGCGTGGAAGGAATGCGCACCAGTAATCTACAAAGTCGCGCGTCTCGGTTTCGTTCAATCCGTAATCAGTCAGTACGTTGCGGAAGAATTCTTCCAGACCTTCCCATGCAACAGTCCAGCCGACGGTTTTTGCATAAATGTGCGGGATTTCGGCTTCGTAAAAGAGATAACCGTATTTCCCGTCGATCAGGCCGGAAGGCTCCGCCGTAACTTCCCATCCGTCGCCGTATTCGGGAATGGATTTAACCACCTCACAGCCTCCGGCCAGATCGAGGGAAACGCTGATTTCTGTTTCGACTTCGGGGTAGAGATAAATATTGGGCTTATCCACCATGTCTTCGGCTTCAATGTACACGTCGAAGGTATATGAATTTCCGGCGTCCACCCGGCCGATATCGGTTTGAGTGGCGGTTTCCCATGCGTTGCGCGAGGCCTCAAGATAATATGTTCCGCTCGGCAGCATCAGTGTGTATTCGGATTTCTCGTTCGAGACGGTTTCGGCCACCAGCACATCCTGCAATGCACCGTCTCCCGCTGCATATGCCTTAACAGTGGTTCCGGGAGCATTTTCAACATAATCTTCAACTTCGGAAGCTTCATCGTATATGTATCGTATATATGTTGTGCCGGAAACTGCGGCCATATCCTGAGAGACTCCGATTCTGCGATATTCCACCATTACGCGCTTGCGCTCTGTGGGTGCCGGAACGATCTGCGCGGGAAGCTGCTGTTCGAAGCGGCTTTGATCCCAGCGGTAAATAAGGAACGCGCCGTTGGAATATTCGGGGCTGTAGTACATGGCGTCTTCTCCGAAAACGCCGAAAAAGATTTTGTTCCACGCGTTCATAAATACGGTGGCTTCGGCTTCTGTCAGGCCTCCTGAAATCAGTCCGGCCATCATTTTCGGAGCCTGGGCGGTCCAGCCTTCAGGCAGCGTCACGCCCTCGTATTCGTTCTCGGACTCAAGCAGCACATCTTCGAGATAAATCGTAGAGCTTGCGCCAGGTTCGATGTTTTCCGCGTAACCCCACATGAGGTGCGCTCTTGTCACAGGGCAGAATGACGGGTCCATGCAGGTCGAATCCGTGTCGCGATAGACGATGAAAACATCGTGAGCCGGGCTTGAGCCGCTGTTGTTGACAACGGCGTTGGCCGACCAGCTGTCGGGCATCGAAGGAATATTCAATACGGCGTTGACGACCGGCTGATAGGAAGGCACTTTGCCGGTATAGAACAGCAGTTTCGAATTCACATCGCCGTATTTCAGACAATCCGCCCCCGGAACTATCCAGTTTGGCAACTCCCATATTTCCAGGCCGTCTTCGGGGTTGAATTCTTCGCTCCAGCCGGCTTCAGGGGTGGGTGTCAGTTCGCACTGACCCTGAGAAACAGTGATGTTGTTCCATTCAACCTTTTCGCCCAGTGCGATGTCAGGCCATACCTCGGTGCTTTCTCCGCCTTCCGGGAAATCGACTTCCACGTCTATTTCCAGTTCCTGATCGGCGTAAAAATACATGACCGGCTTGGCTGGAATTGCGCCGTAAAAGGCCAGCGGTGCGCTTCGCATTTCGGAGCCGGAATCAGTCACAATGTTGACTCCCCATTCGTGCATGGTGAAAGGCACAACATCACTGCGGCATTCGCCGCCGCAGCCGGGATCGTCTGGACGGTAAGGAACGCATATGCCACCTTCCAGGCAGTCGGCATCCGACATGCAGGCATAATCGCCGATGCCGACGCACATGTTTACGCCTGAAATATCATGGCACAGAGCGCAGCCTTCGCAGTCAAAATCGGTCTGGCATTCTCCGGCGTTGCATGCTTCTCTGGTGAACTTCTGGGTTCCGCACCAGTTGCAGGCTATTTCGAACTCTCCTTCGTCGATGTCGTAAGTTCCGCCGCAGCCTATTTCGTTGAGGTCAAGCGTGATTTTATCCACTCCGGCAATTGAATAGCCGACGATATCAAGAGTGTAATTCAGATTGTCTGGGCCGGTGAAAACGAACTGCCACTGGCAGGAATCACCATCGTAGTTGAGAATTTCTATATTGCTGACGGTCTCGCAGACATTCTCCGGGCCGGGACAGTAATCTCCGGGTGTTATGTAGATAGGGCAGGGTGGATCGGAGCAATAGCCCTTCGAATTGTCGGGGTTAACGCACTCGGCGCCTTCCGGGCAGCCTTCTTTTACGCAGCAATAAGGTACAGGATCGCTGTTCGGATCGTAATAACAGAGTCCTCCGCTGCATCCGTACCCCTGAAGGCAGTCGCAGGGGCTTTCACACTCCGTTTCACCTTCGCCCTCACCTTCACCTTCACCTTCACCTTCACCCTCACCCTCACCCTCACCTTCACCCTCACCCTCGCCTTCGCCCTCACCTTCACCTTCACCTTCACCTTCGCTCCCGTCAT
>JAKQSH010000284.1 GCA_029570245.1 Deltaproteobacteria bacterium
GTCTCACAATAATTGGGCAACACACAATAGATTTCATGGGCACAAAAAGATCCCTTGTCGGGACAATCGGCGTCTACTTTGCATTCGCGACACACGCCAGTAGCTGGAGACGGCAGCGGATCGCAATAGACGTTTTCGGGATGCAGGAAATACTCGTATTCCTGCGAAGGCAGATTTGCACAATCATCATCGGTTACACAATCAGTAATCGGCTCACCCTGACCTTCGGCCTCGTCTTCACGGTCTCCTTCGCCCTCGCCTTCACCTTCACCCTCTCCTTCACCCTCACCTTCACCGCTGTCTTCGTCATCGGTGCTACAGGAGCAGGTGAAGAAGAGCGTAAGAAACAGAATTACAAACATTATTGCTTTTATGGTTTTCATGATTTTTCTCATTTCCTTAGTTTTGATCCTGGTCATCCAGGCAGTTCTGGGTCATTTCATCACTGGTATCAAGAATGGAGGCTATCTGCGTTTCATAATGCCGATAATCATAAACGTTCCGCCCATCTGCATCGCTTTCACAATCACGCCGATTTGACGTTCCATTAATAAAACTCTGCCATATTCCATTGATTTGCGAGATTGTCAGGTTCGTGTTGTCATTTCCATCATCACCATTTGTTGTCGAGTCGTACAAATCCCAGAAATAACGGGCGGCGTTACCTCTGCAAAGATGAGGTGTTTTGATATTTACCGGAGTTGTCTTATTCTGCACACAAGCCCTGCTGCCGCTGTTACCAGCGGTAGTATCCCCTTCAAAATTATGAGTGGAAGTGCTGTAATACGGCACGTCGGCATCCTCGTCGAAATAAACAACCCCAGCAATAAAAGTTGCCCAGGCTTCACTTATTACGCACTTTTCATTTGCAGCATAATCGGTCCATCCATAAGCTGCAGAGCCGCAACCGCCCATAGTACAATCGTTGTCCCCCGGTTCAAACAGCAATCTGTAAAACAAAATGTGTCCCATTTCGTGAGCTATAAGCATATTTCCCTTATAGCTGCTGACACAGGCTGTATTCGGAGGATATGAATATCCGCCATATCCGCTTGTACACTCCGTTTCTCCTGGTTTATTGGGGTAATAGACAGTAATTGAAGATGTATGGCCGTTCTCCGACAAATCTCCCAGATACTTATAAACATCATTCATTGATTGTAGAATGTCGGCGAAAGCTTCTTCTTGTGAATAGTTATCTGAAACGTCATTCTGGTCAACGCAGAAATTATTGTTGCTGCTGGAACATGTAAGATTAATGTCTTTCCAGATGTGCGCACCATTAATTGTGCTGTTGGTTGATACTTTTGTCAGATAATTTCCATCATCGTCTTTGACGCAGCCAAAACGATTGCAGTATTTGTGGTATATATAAACCACGTCGCCGGTGACTGCTCCCGAAACCGAATAGAATCCGGCAGAGCCAGAATACGTTGAACCGAGAAGAACATCGTCTGTTTCGCTGCAGCCACTCGCTTTATCACGACAACTGCCCCGTTTGGCGTAAACATAGATTTTTACGCCTTCGGCAAACACATTATGAGAATAATCCGGGTCGAAATATTCGATGTCCTCATATGTGAAATGCGCACCGCTGGTGTCGCCTCCGTTTGGAACATATTGAGTGCGGCTATCCCAGAACCTAACGTATCCTCTCACATAATAGGCGTAACATGGCGTTACCCCCCCCAAAAAATCAGCAACAGCAGCAGCAAAGGGAACACTTTACTTCTCATTCCGCCACCTCCTTGACCTTATTGTTTTTCGATCTGTTCGGAAAGCATAACTGATTAAATCATATTGACGAACAGTAATTCCGTCAAGCGATTTCTGAGAACCGGAACATATTGTCATACTGTGACAAATCCGGCTTATATCCGGTTGAGCATGAAATCACTCGACCGCAAACGTTGAGCAAACATCAAAGAGACTGAGCATGCCTTTCTCTTTACATATCAGAAAACAGTTTGCCCTTATGACCCCAGTTTGAGAACGGAATTTCCTCGATCACAACGTAAGTGTACTCAGGCGGTTTGTCCGCCACTTCGTACAGGTCTTCGGTGAAACGGCGCGTAAGTTCGCGCTTCTGTTCGTCGCTCAATGTTCCCAGAACTTTCAGGTTCACAATCGGCATTCTCCTCTTCCTTTCCGTTGAGTGATTTTTGTTTTTTGTATACATCCGCCATATGGCGTATAAATATGTCAGTTCGCAGTCGGCGGACAAACATTTATTTATGGAAGACCATGACATGAAACTCATCAAAGTCGCGGCAGCGGCGCTCAACCAGACTCCGCTGGACTGGGCGCACAATTCGAAAAACATCATCGACGCCATAAAACAGGCCAGATCGGAAGGCGTCGGAATTCTCTGTCTGCCGGAATTGTGCATCAGCGGATACGGATGTGAAGACGCCTTTCTGTCTCCGGCGCTGCACGAAACGGCCATGCAGGTTCTGCACGAAATTCTGCCGCACACAAGCGACATCGTCGTTTCGCTGGGATTGCCGCTGAATTATCAGAATGGTTTGTACAATGCAGCCTGCCTGGCGGTGAATGGCCGCATCGCCGGATTCGCAGCCAAGCGCTTTCTGGCCGGACAGGGCATACATTACGAACCGCGCTGGTTCAAAGCCTGGCCCGAAAACGTACGCGGCGAAATAAAAACGCCGTCTGGAAATCACCCGGTCGGAGACCTGCTGTTCGATATCGGCGGGGTAAGAATAGGTTTCGAAATCTGCGAGGACGCCTGGGTTCCGTGCCGCCCCGGTTCAAAACAGGTCAGTCACGGCGTTGATGTGATTCTCAATCCCAGCGCCAGCCATTTCGCCTTCGGCAAGTTCGAAGTACGCAAGCGTTTTGTACTGGAGGGTTCGCGCGCCTTCGGCGTGAGTTATGTTTTCGCGAACATGCTGGGTAATGAAGCCGGACGCGCCATATACGACGGAGAAACACTGATCGCCTCCGACGGAAAACTTCTGGCTGTCGGCCCGCGCTTCTCTTTCAGAGATTTCCGCATGAGTTCGGCGCTGGTCGATCTTGACCGCACACGCTTGAGCCAGGTCAGTCTTTCCACACTCGAACAGGACATCGAAAATGCGCCGCACTATCGCGTCGCTGCCGATTTCCCATGGCCCGACCTTGAGCCGCAGAAACAGCAGGCGATCCAGCCGGGATGGGAGAACAGCCCGCATATTAAAGAAGAGGAGTTCGCACGCGCCGAAGCGCTGGCGCTCTTCGATTACATGCGCAAAAGCCGTTCGCGCGGCTATGTTGTTTCGCTTTCCGGCGGAGCGGATTCTTCGGCGATCTCCTGTCTGATTTACCTTATGACTCGCTTCGGAACCGACGAACTTGGCCTGGAGGGCTTGAAAAACAAACTGTCGCACATTCCGTCGCTCAATACCATAAACGACGTTTCCGGGTTGATGCATGAGTTGCTCACCTGCGCTTACCAGTCCACCCGCAACAGCGGAAGCGTCACGCGCAATGCCGCGCGCGGGCTGGCCGAGGCCATAGGGGCTTCGTTTTTCGAGTTCGACGTTGACGCACTGGTTTCGGGATACGTCGGCATGATTGAAAATGCCATAGGACGCAAACTGAGCTGGGAAAACGACGACCTGGCGCTTCAGAACATTCAGGCCCGCGTGCGTGCGCCCTCGGTCTGGCTGCTGGCTAACATTCGAGGCGCGCTGCTTCTGGCAACCAGCAACCGATCCGAGGCGGCTGTAGGTTACGCCACAATGGACGGCGACACATCCGGCGGCCTGGCGCCCATAGGCGGCATCGACAAGGCATTTCTGCGCCGCTGGCTGGAATGGCTTGAAAAGACCGGCCCGCAAAACGTTGGAAATATACCGGCGCTGTCAGCCGTAACCTGCCAGGCGCCCACGGCGGAACTGCGCCCCGGCAAGGAAAAGCAGACGGACGAAAAAGACCTCATGCCATATGACGTTCTGGATGAAATCGAACGCTTGAGCATCCGTGATAAAAAATCGCCGCTCGAAATCTTCAAGCTGCTGCGACCTCAATTCAAAGAAGCAGGCGATGCTAAATTGTATGAGTGGATAGAACGCTTTTTCCGCCTCTGGTGCCGCAATCAGTGGAAACGCGAACGTTACGCACCGTCTTTCCACCTCGACGACGAGAACCTCGATCCGAAAACGTGGTGCCGCTTCCCCATTCTGTCGGGCGGATTCGAACGCGAGCTTGCACAACTGCGTGAATACCTTAACAGAAAATCGTAACCGACAAATCAGTATTGGATGAAAGCGACAATCAGCAGCCTAAGCTGAGACAAGGTAAAGCAGTGACAGATTGTTTGCGGCCCGGAGTCAGAATCCGTCTCTGTGCCATTGATCCTGCGTAAGATAAATAGTTACACCCGACAATGCCAGTCTTTTCAATTCTTCATACAACTCACCGCATTTCATGTACCAGCAATCGGCCTCTCCGTACTTGAAGTCGTGTAAAATACCGGCACGCCTCAAATGTTTTTCCAATTCATTTCTTATCCACGCACCCGCCGGATGGTCGATTCTGGTTTTGCTGATTTCGGGATTCAGACGCCTGATCGGTCTTTCTACACGTAGCCCATCCGAGTCTACATATTCTCAGCGGTAAGAATTTTCTCAAGCGCCTGCGGTATGATTATTTTTGTGAATACTCCATATGCCTTCAATGGCTATTGTACGATCTTGCCTTGCCTTTGAATATATTGTCTGGTATTTCTTTTAATACCGCTGTATTAGCTGGAGGCGATAGAAAAATGTCGATCAATACATGGTTCGCAAAGCGATTTTCATCAGCGACTGCGGCAATCTGCATGATTTCGGCAGCATTGGCCGCCATATCAGGCTGCACTTCTCTGGGCGACACCACAGAAAACAACTCCTCTCTTTCTGCGAACGAAGTGTACGTAGGCGCGATTCCAGACTGGCAGGCTCTGCAGGTGGCTCTGCCTAAACAATCATCTTCAGCCGCGAAACTGCTTGCGGAAGACGGCGATGCAGACAGCGAAGCACAGGAAGCGGAAATTGAAGACGAAATAGAAACAGTCGAAGACCCGGACATCGAAACGCCGAATTCGCGTCTGGCAACTTTTTATTACATGGCGCTGAGCAACGCCGACGAATGGGCCAAGCTGGTAAAAATAATTTTCAACCCGGCAGTCGCAGTGGCCGGGCTTCCACCGTCTTCCGTAACCGGGAGCAAGCACATCTGGGAAATGAAGAACCCCGTTGTAAAAGACAGTGTAATAGTGCCGCGTCTTTCAATCCTTAACAACGGCCCGGATAGCTATGACATTCAGTTCGAAATAGTGCCGTTTTCGACCGAAAGCTCATCCGGCGACTATTACCGCGTATTCTGGAGGGGAGACATGAGCCGCGACCCGGAAGTCGCCGGACGCGGCACCGGCAATTTTGCAGTCAACTTCACCGCCGCTCATGCCATAGAACCACAATATACCGCAACCGGTGTTCTCAACCTGTCCTTCAACAACACCAGCAATGGAGTTCAGAGCTTCAAGGCCGATTTCAGACAGTTCACCCCCGTCCAGGAAGAAGGCAACTCGCCTTTCAGCTGGATTGCAAACTACGAACTGGATGAGGAAGGCACCGGATATTACGCCTTCCTCGAAAGACTGAACTGGTCGCGCTTGAGCGAGAAGCTCGAAATATTTGATGTTACAGTCAAATGGCGCGCCGACGGAAGCGGACAGGCACTTGTTATTATTACTGGCGAAGACTTGACGGATCAGAATCTCGACAGCGTGGAAATCCGTGAATGCTGGAGTACGCAGATGATTCAGAATTATTACACCCAGATCAACAACTGGACCGGCAAAGAACCCACAGAAAGCAGCGGAGTCAAAGGTTCTCCATCGAACTGCATATTCGATTTCGAAGACCTGGCTGATAAATTTGCAGAAGAAACCGAAGAAGAGTCGTCGGATGGAGACGGTGAAATCAACTGAAAAGCCAGTTGCTTATTGAAAGACAGTCAAGGAGCGTTGCCAATGTCGATGAACAGACGGAAATTACTGATGGCTCTGGCGATTGTGTCTTTATCGGCGCTTCATGCTGCAGCTTGCGGTTCAGACCACGACAACGGCGGCAGCGGAGAATATGTCCCGTCCGAAGAAGACCTGCAGTTCATCAACTCCGTTCCCGACGCCGATTCGCTCTTGATGTCAATACCTTCCGCAAGCGATCAGGACAGCGAAGCAAAACTGCTGGCCAAAGTCGGTGAAACCTCACAGTATTATCTTGTAACACGCAAATGCATGCACGAGCTTAATTTCGGGCTTAACTCGATGCTTTCCATAATCGAAGAAGTCCTTGAGCTTCCGCCGACCGAAACCACAGCCGAAACCCGCATCTGGCAGGCCGAACAACCGCTTAGTGGAATGGATTCTTTCGTGCCGCGTTTCCGTATGAACCGCCTTGACGCTTCAAGTTTCTATTACATGTACGAATGGCGTCCCAAAGACGAGCCGGAAGGCTGGATCAAAATATGGTGGGGCGAAATAGTCCCGGATGAAAGTGCGATTCATCGCGGAAAAGGCGAAATGCACTTCGATTTCGATACTGCGGCTGAGATTGACTCTTCGATCTCGGAGCGTGGCATGCTTGATATCGAATTCGACACCAGAACAACAAACGGTCGAAGCATAAAGGTGAGCCTCACAGATTTTACGTCTCAAACTGACGACGACTCTCCGGCCAGCGGAACTTACGGCTTCAGCGAAACACCGGAACTTGAAGGTTCATTCAGCTTCGACATCGAAAGCAACTGGGCGCCGGAATCATATGAATACGAAAATCTGGCAGTCGAAACGCGCTGGCAGTCAGACGGGACCGGACAGTCACAAGTCGTAATCACCGGCGACGGCATCGACATCGACCACTCCGGGCTCGAAATGATAGAGGTCCGCGAGTGCTGGAACGGTTCGTTCAAAGAGACATATGGTGTCAGTATTTACCATTTCGAAAAGGGCTCCGAGGCAGACGATCTGGGACAGAATCCATTTTACAGCGAAGAAGAAGGGAACGCCCGGACCTGCCCGTTCTCGTTCGAAAGCATGGCGGACTGATTCTTAACTTCCAAATAACCAACTCATGCTCACAAATTCATACAACAGAGGTGTATTTTGCCTGAGCGTTTTATTTTTCTTTCTCTCGGATTCATTGCAACTCTAACGCAAACAATCCTTATCCGCGCACTTATGAATCGACTGGGAGGAAGTGAGCTGGCTGTCGGACTGGCTATTTCCGGCTGGCTTCTGCTGTCGGGCATCGTTTCACTGGCATCAGGAAAATTTATCGACCGGAGCACTGTCAAAAGCAGACTGCTCATATTGCTTATGGCGGCGCTGCCGCTGGCGCCATCTTCCGGGCTGTGGCTTATGATGCAGACGCCGGAATGGCTGGGCGTGACATACGGCGCTGTTCCGTCTCCTCTTGAATTTACTCTCTGCGCATGGCTGACCGCCATGCCTTCGGCCCTGCTGCTCGGAGTTGCGTTCAATCTGTGCGTGACCTTCGTCGGCAAAGGATTCAAAGCGTCAATCAAAAGCGTCTATCTCCATCAGGCGCTTGGGGCAGCCGTCGGCGGATTCTTAACGGCCTGGCTTCTGCTGGAAGTCGTTTCAAGCATCGGACTGTTGTGGATCATACTGGCAATATGTGCGGTTGCGGCGATATGGACTGCGCTTGCTGCCGGAAAGAAAGAAAACTCCGTCGCTGTAGCGGCGATTATCCTGCTGGCGGCAGGAGCAGTTCTGCTTTTCGAACTTGACGGAGCATGGCGGCTTCCGGCAGGCGTCGATCCTTCCCAGATTAAGCTGGTTAAAGAAAACCGCTTCGGCGTGCTATCGCTTCTGGAAGATAAGAAGGAAACCGTTATTTTTTCCGGCTCCCGCCCGCTTTCCGGCAACCGCCGTCCCGAAAGCGACGAAGAGCTTGTACTTACGGCGCACTGCCTGAATCCTGAGGCTCGCAGTGCAGCCTGGCTGGGCGGGCCGCTGGCAGAGCCTTACAATCTGGCGCATAAATACAAATTCTGGAATCGTTATGTTTATGTCAACCCGGACCGTGATTTCGTCGATCTCGAAAGCCGGAGGCTGAATGATGAGCCACGACGACCATCGACGCTTAAAATGGAATATCAGGACCTGCGCGGGTATATACGAGAAGGAAGCGAACGTTTCGACATTATTATCGTTAATGGTGGAGAACCGGACACTCTGGCGACAAACCGACTTTTCACATCCGAGTTTTTCCGTCAGGCAGCGGCACGCCTCACAGATCGCGGCGTTCTGCTGTTTTTCGTTCTGGAACCCGGAAACTACATCAGCGAAGCCGAAGGCGAGTTTCTGGCATCCATGGCAGAAAGTCTGCACGCATCTTTCAGATACATAACGATTCTGCCGTTTTCTCGTTATGTTTTCGCCGCATCGAATTTCCCTGAAATAAAGCAGCATGCCGGAACTATCGACGTTGAACTGCAGATGATAAAGCCCGTCCCACAGTACTTCACCCACGAATTCGTTAAAGACAAGCTCACCAACTCACGCATGGAGATGCTTTCGAAAGCACTGCAAAGAGCCACTGGCGATGGAATATCCTTGAACACCGACGCAAAATCTACTGCGCTTTTGCAGAAAAGCCTGATTGACGCATCACGCTTCGGTGATAATTATCAGTTTCTTTCGCTCTGGACCAGACAAGGCCATTACTACATTTATGCACTGGCCGCCCTGCTTGTTCTGCTGGCCATGCTGCAGCCGCTGCTTTCGCGCAAAAAAACCGCCGCTGCCTTTCCTCCTCTGACAGCGGTTGCACTTTGCGGAACAGCCGGAATCATGCTGGAAATAACGCTGATGAGCACCTATCAGAGCCGTTTCGGAGAGCTTTATCAGATGCTGGGGGCAATGCTGGCGGCGTACATGGCCGGCCTCGGAACGGGAGCTTACGCCGTCTTCCGCCTGCTCGAAATCAGACCTGTTTCGCCTAGAAAATCCCTGATCGCCGCACTGCTGCTGCTGTGCGGTATGCTTGCCTCGATTGCGTTTTTTCTGCACTTCGGAATTCTGCAATCAGACAGCGCTTCGACCGGCCTCTTTTTTATTGTGCTGCTGTTTGCAGCCGCAGCACTTTCGGGTGCGGTTTTCATGCTGGCGTCAATCTTGCTGAACCGGGACGACAACGAAAAGCACGCATTCAAAGCCGGACTGCTGGCTGCCGCCGATCATGTCCTGCCGGCTCTGGTGTCGGCTTCACTATCGATATTAGTTCTTCCAGTTATCGGCGCCGTTCATACAACTGCACTTGCTGCGGCATTATGCCTGAGTGCTGCATTCTCAAATTTGGGGAAATGAAGTTTTTGCGAAAACGCCGAGATGTAGTAGAAACATATGGACAGTATACATATTCTTTTCACGGCAGAATCCGCATAAGCGACGCTTCGCTTCCGATGCGGCGATTGAAGTAGAAGGATGTAAACATGAGCAGTCCGCAGATAGGAATCATCGGGGGTTCCGGCCTCTATCATATGGACGATTTCGAGATCGTTGAAACCGTCAGGCTGTCAACACCTTTCGGTGAGCCGTCAGACGAATATGTCATCGGTAAACTCGGCGGAAAAGATGTGGTCTTTCTTCCACGACACGGGAGAGGTCACCTCATCACCGCACCGATGGTGAACTACCGCGCCAATATTTACGGCATG
>JAKQSH010000289.1 GCA_029570245.1 Deltaproteobacteria bacterium
CTGGCCACGTTATACCCGGCGTGGCAGGCGGCCAGAACCAACCCTGTTGACGGCCTGAGAAACGAATAGATGCAGATGAGTTCCGATATCAGAACAGAAAACCCTGCGGGCGCAACAGTCCCGATGATTGAGGTAAGAAACCTCGACAAGGACTACACGCTTGAAGGTCGCACCATAAAAGTCCTGCATAAGCTCGATTTTCGCGCAGAAGCCGGAGAAAAAATTTCCATCATCGGCAAATCCGGTGTCGGAAAAAGCACGCTGCTGCATGTTCTCGGTACACTTGACGAGCCGACATCCGGCAATGTCTTGTACGACGGTCAGGACGTGTTCAGATTCGGAGAGAAGCGCCTGGCGGCCTTCAGAAACCAGAGCATCGGCTTTGTTTTTCAGTTCCACTACCTGCTTCCAGACTTCAGCGCATTAGAAAACGTTGCAATGCCGTGCCTGATCGGCAACAAGAAGCCGGCCGAAGCCCGCGCCCGCGCCGGAGAAATACTTGCCGAAGTGGGTCTGGCCGACAGAATGAGTCACAGACCCGGAGAACTTTCCGGTGGTGAACAGCAGCGAGTCGCAATAGCCAGAGCGCTGGTTATGAATCCCAAAGTGCTGCTGGCCGACGAGTTGACGGGAAACCTCGACAGCGGAACCAGTCGCGGCATACACGAACTTCTGCACCGCCTTAACGAAACACATCACACTACCATTATAGTTGTCACCCACGATCAGCATCTGGCCGACGGCATGCAGAAGAGATATCTGCTCGATGAAGGCAGGCTTTTCGACCGCGACGCGACCCCGGTTGTCGGGGAGGTCCGATAAATGCACCGCCTGCTGCTTATCATATTTATTGCGCTTTTGCTGTTTTCTTCGCTGCATCTGCATGCTTCTGCCCAGGCCGCCGGTCTGAACATAACCGAAATAAAAATCGACGGACTGCAACGTGTTGAAGAAGCGTCAGTGAGAAAAGTGCTAAAAAGCAATGAAGGCTATCCGTACAGTTCCGACATGATTTCGGATGATATCAGAGCGATATACAAGCTGGGCTATTTTTCCGACGTGATCGTTGCGAAAGAAGACACCGACGAAGGTATACGCCTGATTTACACAATCAGAGAAAGACCGTCCATCCGCAACGTCAAGCTGGAAGGAAACGACGACGTAAAGGATGACGACATAGAAGAAGTGCTGGACGTTAAAAAACACCAGGTGCTTTCATATGACAAGCTGAAACGCAACGCCGAAAAAATCCGCAACGTGTACATCGACAAAGGCTTTTTCCTTGCCGACGTTGATTTTAAAGTGAAGGAAGTCGATGAAAACCGGGTAGATGTCGTCTTTGTTATGAACGAACGCGCCAAGGTGCAGGTCAAGAAGATCATTCTTCAGGGAAACAAAAAGATTCCCGACAAGGAACTGCTGGGCGTAATGATGACCAAGGTGGCCGATCCTTTCTCTTTCATCAACAACAGCGGAAAATTCCGGCAGGAAATTCTTGAACGCGATGCCTTTATGATAGGCAACTATTACGCCGACCACGGCTACATCAACGCCAAAGTATCGCCGCCGGAAGTCTATATTTCGCCAGACAGACGCTGGATTTATCTGACAATAAAAATCCAGGAAGGCGAGTCTTACAACATGGGGGAAGTGGATTTTCAGGGTGAACTTATCTTCCCGAAAGAAAATCTGCACAAAATGATGACGCTCAAAAAGGGCGAAGTCTTCAATCGTTCAATTTTCATGCGAGACATGGAAGCGGTGGCAAACCTTTATAAAGACAAAGGTTACGCTTACGCCAACGTCACGCCGCTTACGACCGAACACAAAGAAGAACGCATCGTCGATGTGGTTTTCGATATTGAAAGAGGCCAGAAAGTTTATATCGAACGAATTGAGATCGTCGGCAACACCAAAACCCGCGACAAGGTCATACGCCGCGAAATGCGCATTTCCGAAGGCGATCTCTACAGCGCGACCGGAATTAATCAGAGTAAGCGCCGCATTTACCAGCTGGGATATTTCGAAACCGTCGATGTCACAGAGCGTCCCGGTTCGGGCCCGGACAACATCATTCTGACAGTAAAAGTAAAGGAGCAGCGCACCGGAACCTTCCAGCTCGGATTCGGCTTCAGCTCGCTGGAAAACTTCGTCTTCCAGTCGCAGATCAGCCAGAACAACCTGCTGGGGCGCGGTCAGACGCTGTCATTGAACGCGCAGGTTTCAGGAGTGCGCAAGCAGTTCCAGTTGCATTTCTTTGAGCCTTACACCTTCGACACTAAAATCCAGACCGGCTTCACGGTTTTCAATCAATCATATACATATCCGCGCCAGGGCGATTTCGGAACCTATTCGCGCACGATGTGGGGCGGCGATTTCACAATCGGATACCCGTTCTGGGACGACGTAGCTCTTTATCTCACATACGAAATCAAGCGCGTCGATATGGACGTTGACAATCTGGTGCATCTGCACCTGTTCAAAGACGGCCTCACCTCGAGCTTCACCGGAACGGCGCAGTGGGATACCCGCGACAACCGCCTCTATCCAACCGACGGCATGCTGCACCGCTTCAGCGTCGAATATGCCGACAGCTACACCGGTTCCGATATCGAATTTCTCAAGCTTACGCTGCTGGACAATATATTTATTCCGATCTGGTGGAAATTCGTCTTCAAGCTCAACCTCGAAATCGGTTATGTAACATCTCTTGAAGAACCTTTTGCCGACAAGAGAGGCGGCAAGGACTTCCCCGGAGTTCCACTGGCGGAACGCTATCTTTTAGGCGGTATATACTCCATACGCGGCTTCGAATACGGCTCCATCTCGCCCAGCATCGACGTTATACCGCAGGACGATCCCGCAGGATATCCGGTTAGATACCGCATCGGCGGCAACAAGCAGCTTATTACCAACTGGGAAATCGAATTCCCGGTCATCGAGCAGGCCGGCGTCAAATGGGTCTTTTTCTTCGACGCAGGCAACACCTGGGCTGAAGACGAGCAGTTCTTTTACCTGGGCCAGTCAGACGTGAACGAATGGGACCTGCCGCTGGGTCTTTACATGAGCTGCGGCTTCGGTTTCCGCTGGTATTCGCCCATGGGGCCGCTGCGCTTCGAGTGGGGAATCCCCATCACCAAGCGCCCGGAAGACGACAACATCAGCTTCGAATTCTCGATTGGAAACGTATTCTGATTCAACCATACACAATACGCAGAAGCATAAAGAAAGGGACCGAAAATGAAAACCAGAAGCATCATCATCGCGCTGCTTGCAGCTGTGCTTATTATTCCCGCCGGACGCGCCATAGCCGCCGAGGCAAAAATCGGCTACGTCGATCTTCAGAAGGCACTGCTCGAAGTGGAAGAAGGCAAAACCGCAAAATCAAGCCTTCAGGTATACTTCGAAGAAAAACAGAAAATGCTCGACGCCGAATCGACACGTCTGCAGCAGGCAAAAGACGACCTTGAAAAACAGGCCATGGCTATTTCTCCAGAAGTTTACAAACAGAAAGAAACCGACCTGCAGAAACAGCTTATCGAAGCCCAGAAGCTTTATTACAATCTTCAGATGGAGCTTAAGCAGAAAGAACAGGACGCCGTTGCGCCCATCCTCGACAAGATGCAGGTCATTCTTAAGGATGTCGCCGAAAAAGAGGGCTACGATCTCATTCTCGACAAAAACAGCTCAGGCATCGTTTATGCTCCAATGAAATATGATCTTACCGCTCAGCTCATCCGCCTTTACGACGAACGCTTCGGCAAGAAGGGCGCAAAGAAATAACTCCGATAAACGGGGACGCGCAATGAAACTGTCTGAACTCGTCAAAGAGGTCGGCGGCCTTTTCGAAGGCCCCAGCGACCCGGAGATAAGCGGAGTCGGCACGCTGGAAGACGCCGGCCCGTCGGAAGTGGCGTTCTATCAGGATGAACGTTACCGCAATGAGCTGGTACACACCAACGCAGCGGCGGTCTTCGTGAAGAACAAAGTCGAAGGCGTAAGGGTAATGCAAATCATGCACCTTACGCCCTATCTGGCTTTTGCCCGCGCCATGCGCATTTTCCATCCGCCGTCAAGGCCCGAACCCGGAATTTCTCCGCTGGCCACAGTTGAAGGAGCCGAAATCGGCACAGGCTCAACGGTTTTGCCCTATGCTTTCATCGGCCCCGGAAGTCGCCTTGGCCGCAACTGCATCGTGCATCCATATGCATATATCGGCCCGAATGTGCGTATGAAAGATGATTGTATCGTTTTCCCGCATGTCAGCATCCGCGAAGGAACACGTATAGGGAACCGCTGCATATTTCAGGATGGTTGCCGCATCGGAACCGACGGATTCGGTTTCGCAGTGGAAGAAAACGGCAAGCTGCTTAAAATTCCGCAGGTCGGCAGTGTCGTAATCGAAGACGACGTGGAAATCGGAGCAAACTGCTGCATCGACCGCGCAACGCTGTCAATGACACTGATCGGAGCAGACACCAAGTTCGACAACCTGGTCCAGATCGGACACAACGTGCGCATCGGCAAGGGCTGCCGACTGGTGGCGCAGGTAGGCATAGCCGGTTCGTCACGACTCGGCGACAACGTGATTCTGGCTGGACAGGTCGGAGTAGCCGACCACATCACAATCGGAGACAACGCCACTGTCGGCGCGAAATCGGGAGTTACACGCGATCTTGCCGGAGGCAGCCTTTATGTGGGCTTTCCGGCAATTCCATATAATCAGTGGCGGGCCATTCAACACCGTCTGATTCATCCCGACCAGCCCGAAAAGGAAAACAATGTCGATCCATCCGACAGCCATAGTTGATCCTGCCGCACACATAAGCGAATCGGCGGACATCGGTCCGTACTGCATAATCGGTCCGCATGTCGAAATCGAAGCCGACTGCGAGCTGCACGGGCACGTCATAGTTCAGGGACATACGCACATCGGGCGCGGAAACCGGATTTTTCACCACAGCGCCATCGGCAATCCACCGCAGGATATAAAATACGCCGGAGAACCGACTGCCGTTGAAATCGGAGAAGGCAACATTATCCGCGAATTCGTGACGGTCAACTGCGGCACGATTCACGGCGGCGGCACGACACGCATCGGCAGCGGATGTTTCATCATGGCTTACTGCCACATTGCGCACGATTGCATGCTTGAAAACAACGTCATCATGGCAAACTGCGCCACACTGGCCGGTCATGTTCATATAGCCGAACGTGTAAACTTCGGCGGACTGGCGGCGGTGCATCAGTTCGCACGCATCGGACGGCTGGCCTTCATAGGCGGAGGAGCCATGGTGCGCCGCGACGTTCCGCCATTCGTCATCGCACGCGGCGACCGCGCACGAATTGTCGGACTCAACCGTGTGGGCCTTGAACGCAACGGATTTTCGCCTGACAGAATAGAAAAGATCGAATACATTTACCGCCTGCTGTGGAGAAACGACTGCGACTCCGGCATCCCTGAACTGGCGCAGGATTTTGCATCCGATGAGGACGCGCAGGAAATTTTCGCTTTTATAAAAGACACACGAATCGGCATCAGCCCGCCGCGAGAAGACTGAGCGACAACAACGCAATCAGAACAGACTTATGCTGAAGTGGACGCGGTAGCTTTCCTCGTGCAGCGTTCTGTCCGGCTTCAGATTCCAGCCCAGTTCAAGCGAAAGATCGCCTACCGGCGTGCGATAATGCAGACCTCCGCCCGCACCCGACTTGTATTCGGTCAGATCGAGATTCACGCTGTCCGGGTCACGCCACAGATTGCCGGTGTCGATGAACGCACCCAGA
>JAKQSH010000309.1 GCA_029570245.1 Deltaproteobacteria bacterium
TTCCACGCCCTCTTACCCTCTTCTCTTCAGAATTTCCTTCTCGTAAGCCTGGGCTTCTTTTATCCAGGCGTTTCCGGCGGGAACCTGCATGCTCTCGCAGAAATAATCCCACACGTCGCCTGCGGGCATGGCTTTCTGTTCTTCGGCCAGCGCCAGCACCGCGAAGCCGTCGCCGTTGCGCTCATAACGGCGCATAAGCTCCAGCGGTTCCAGCAGCGCCGCCAGCAGCGCCTTCTGGGTGGCGCGCACGCCGGTCACCCATGCGCCGACACGGTTGATGCCGCCGTCGAAGAAATCCAGCGCCAGCCGCACGCGCTCAAGCGCACGGGCGCGCACTATTTCTTCGGCAAGGCTGCGCAGATCGTCGTTGACTATGACGACGTGATCTGAGTCCCAGCGCAGCGGGCGCGAAACGTGCAACAGCAGTTCGTCGCAGAACGGCAGCAGCGAAGGAATTTTGTCGGCTACGGATTCGGTGGGGTGATAGTGGCCCATGTCCATGCAGATCATTTTTCCGTGCTTCAGCGCGTAGGCCAGGTAAAAATCGTGCGAACCGACCACGTAGGTTTCGGAGCCGATGCCGAAAAGCTTCGATTCCAGCGCGTCGCGCATTTCATCGACGGGATATGCGGTGCCGAAAATGATGTCCAGGCTGTCGCGCAGCAACTCGCGCCGCCGCAGGCGCAGCAGGCTGATGTCTTTGGCGCCGTCGGCTATCCATATGTTGTGGATGCAGGGCGTCTCAAGTTCGCGGCCCATGTGCGCGGCGATGGCGCGGCAGGCTTCGACATGCTCTATCCAGAACTTGCGCACCGTGTCGTCCTCGCTCGAAAGCGTGTAGCCGCTTGCGGCCATCGGGTGCGAAAAGAGCGTACAGTTGAAGTCCAGCCCCAGCCCCTGCTCGCGCGCCCAGTCGATCCATCCGTAAAAATGGCGCGGCTCGATGCGGTTGCGCTCCACCTTCTGCCCGCCGAACTCGCCGTAAATGGCGTGCAGGTTTACGCGATGTTTTCCGGGAATGAGCGACAGCGCGCACTCCAGATCGTCACGCAGTTCGCGCGGGTTGCGGGCGCGGCCCGGATGCGCGCCGGTGACGGCTATGCCGCCGCCGGAGAGCCCCGCGCCGGGCGCTTCGAAGCCGCCCACATCGTCGCCCTGCCAGCAGTGAACGGAAAGCGCCGTCTGCTCCAGAGCCGCCAGAGCCTTGTCGGTATCGACGCCGAGCGCGGCGTAGCGCTCGCGGGCTTCATCGTAACGTTGTTCGATTGAAAGCATGCTCCGTCTCCTGATCGAATCGGCTATGGCTTTGTTATTTCGGCTCAAGCGCCATGAAGCGCTCGTAAGCCGCATCCCACTGTGTGTTCGGGCGAGGCTCGTAGATGCGCGGCTCGAATGAATTGGCCACCACGCGCCGCAGGTGGGCGTGATCTTCGAGTGCGCCGGAACTGATGGCCTGCACCAGCAGATTTCCGACTGCGGTGGCTTCCACCGGGCCGGCCAGCACTTCCACGCCGCAGGCGTCGGCGCACATCTGACACAGCAGAGGATTCTGCGCTCCGCCGCCTATGATGTGAATGCGGTTGATCGGGCGGCCGCGCAGTTCATTGAGCTGACCCAGAACCATGCGGTATTTGAGAGCCATTGATTCGATGCAGGCCCGCGCGATCTGGCCCGGCTCTTCTGGCTCGCGCTGTCCGGTTTTGCGGGCATAGCGCATGATGGCCTGTGTCATGTCGTCGGGAGCCACAAACTCGGAAGCGTCGGGATCAAGCAGCATGCGGAAAGGCTCGGCGCGTTCGGCCAGCAGCGTAATGTGGCTGTAACCGATGTCGGCCTGTCTGCGCCAGACGGCCATGCACTGCTGCCACAGCCACAGTCCGGTTATATTCTTCAGCACGCGGAAGTTTCCCGAAGCTCCGCCTTCGTTGGTAAAGTTGTAACTGCGCGAAGCTTCGCTTATCAGCGGCGTATCGGACTCGAAGCCCATCAGCGACCAGGTGCCGGAGGATATGAAAGCCCAGTCGTCGCCTTCCGAGGGTATGGCGGCTATGGCCGAAGCGGTGTCGTGCGAGGCCACCGCCACCACCGGCAGTCCGCCCATGCCGCAGCTGCGCCCGATGTGCGGCAGCAGATGTCCGACGCGTTTGCCGGGCATGACGATTTCGCGCATGAGTCCGATGTCGAGCCCCAGAGCCTCGAAGATTTCGGGTTCCCAGCTTCCTTTGCGGGGATTGAACAGCTGTGAAGTCGTGGCGAAAGTGAATTCGGAAACGCGCTCGCCGGTGAGCAGATAAATGAAAAGGTCCGGCATGAAAAGCAGCTCGGAGGCTATCTTCAGCAGCGGCGAATCGTCGCGCCGCATGGCTTCAAGCTGAAAGACGGTGTTCAGCTGCAATATCTGTGCGCCGCTGAGTTCGTAAAGGCGCTCGCGCGGCATGCGGGCAAAGAACGATTCCGGTGCGCCGTCGGTGCGCGGGTCGCGGTATGCGTGCGGCAGCCCCAGAATGGAACCGTCGGAGGCCAGAAGCGCGAAGTCCACTCCCCAGGTGTCGATGCCCACGCTTTCGGGCACGGTTTCGCATTCGCCCGAACAGGCGGCAAGCGCCTTGAGCATTTCGGAGTAGAGCCCGTAAAGGTTCCAGTAAATGTGACCGTTCAGCTTGAGCGCCTCGTTTTCGAAGCGCGCCAGTTCGCCGATTTCGATGCGGTCGCCGAAAAGCCTGCCCATGATGGCGCGACCGGAGCCAGCGCCCAGGTCGAATGCCAGATATCGCCGTTCGCCCATGCTTTTATTCCTTAAGGTTGAAAGCTTTCACCAGTTCCTTCAACTGCACTTCCGAAATTCCGCTGGGATGCTGTCCTGCGGCCCGGCAGAGCAGCAGAATTTCGGCGGCTTTGTTTAAAGTGTCGATCTGATCGAAAGCTTCAATGGCGTCTTTGCCGGTGGCCAGACAGCCGTGCATTTCCCAAAGAATCACCGAATGTCCACGGTTGAAGGCGTCGATGGTGCCTTCGGCCAGCTTCTGCGAACCGGGCAGTGCGTATGGCACTATGCCTACGCCGCAGGGAATTATGACCTTAACTTCGGGCAGCATGCCCCATAAGGCGCGGTTTATGGCGCTCTCCGATTTGTATTCCGGGAAGTGCGTCAGGGCGATCAGCTCGGTCGGATGAGTATGCAGCACCACGCGCTCGTCGCTGCCGCGGTCTAGCAGCAGTTTGTGTATTGAGAGATGCGAAGCGAACTCGGATGTCGGACGGAAATTCGGCGAGTTGCCGCCGCCCCAGACTATGGTGTAACCGGAGCCGTCGTTGTCCACGCGCAGTATGCAGGCGTTGTCCTTGACGTTTCTGGCCAGGTCGCGGAAGCGGTAGCCGGAACCTGTCACCAGAAAATAATGTCCGCCCAGGGGCGAATAAGTGTGATCAAGCCCGCGATGTTCTTCTTTTTCGAAGCGGCATTCATGGCCTTCGAGAATGTGGCTGATGTCAACCGAAAGGTTGCCGCCGTTGCACTCGGCCCAGCCTTTCTGCCACAGATAACCGGCCACTTCGCTTATTTCTTCCACGTAATCTGCAAGGGGGGGACAGGACAGATACAATTCGCTCATGTTTCCTCCGGGTTACTGCCGTTTTAACAACCTGCCGGCAAAATTGCGCAGGATTAGCTATTTTACGTCCGGGCGCTTCAATTTTCCAGAATATTAGATATAATTCAACTTATGACAATCAGCAGGGGTGCTTTAATGCAGAGTCCGTTTTCATTTGCAGTCACGCCGGAAATTCACTTTGGAACCGGGACAGGTGCAGAAGCGGCGCGCGCCGCAGCCGGGTTCGGCAGGCGGATGCTGCTTGTAAGCGGCGGAGAATCGCATACCCGCAGCGAACACTTCGGACGTTTTCTGAAGGCCGCAGAAAATGCCGGAATCGAATTCACGCAGGTGAAAATAAGCGGCGAACCATCGCCGGAGCCGATTGACAGAGCCGTAAGGGAAAACCTGGCCGGCGGCATCGAGGTTGTGCTGGCCTGGGGCGGCGGTTCGGCCATAGACGCCGGAAAAGCCATTGCCGCCATGCTGAAGAAGGGCGGGCCTCTCATCGACTACCTGGAAGGAGTAGGCTCAAAAAAGTACGACGGCGAGCGCCTGCCTTTTATTGCGGTGCCGACCACCGCCGGAACCGGCTCTGAGGCCACCTGCAACGCCGTCATTTCACGCGTGGGCAGAAACGGTTTCAAGCGTTCGCTGCGTCATAAGAAACTCATGCCGGACCTGGCTTTCGTCGATCCGCTGCTTACTTTATCCTGCCCGCATCAGACTACGGCTTCGGGCGGCATGGACGCCTTTACGCAATTGCTTGAAGCATATGTGTCGCGCGGAGCTTCGCCTTTTACGGATGCGCTGTGCGAAAGCGCGCTGCCCGGTGCTGTTCTGTGGCTGCCGCGCCTGCTTGACGGCGAGTCCGACAACCTCGAAGGCCGCAGCGCCATGAGTTACGCCGCACTGGTTTCGGGGCTTGCGCTTACAAACGCCAATCTGGGAGCGGTGCACGGCATGGCCGGGCCCCTGGGCGGACTTTTTCCAATTCCGCACGGTGCGGCCTGCGGAACGCTGCTGGCTCCAGTCACCGAAAAAACCATCGCCGGACTGTTCCGCGAGAATCCCGCCCACCCGGCGCTTGAAAAATATGCCCGCGTCGGACGCCTGCTTTCGGCGCGTCCGGTAAACGAAAAAACCGCCGCCTGCCGTCAGCTTGTCGAAACGCTTTATCGCTGGAGCGACGATTTCGGCATGCCGCGTCTGAGCGAATACGGCATAGGCGAACACGATCTGGACACCATAGTTGCCGCCTCGGCCAACAAAAACAATCCTGCCGAACTGGACAGAACGGACATGCGCGCCGTTCTTCTGCAGAGGCTGTAAGACCGCAAAAAAGAAAAAAGAAGGCGGGAAAATCTCCCGCCTTCTTATGTGTCTTCTATTCGGAAAAATCAGCGTTTAATCATTATGCGGGCGTCGGCAATGACGGCTTTTTCAGCGCCGCACAACACCGGGTTGAGGTCGATGGATTCTATATGGTCGGCCAGTTCGAAGACCATCTGCGAGAAACGCGCGATAAGATCGGTCAGGTGATCCATGTTGACCGGCGTGCGTCCGCGATAGCCTTCAAGCAGCTTGCGGCCCTTGAGGGCATGCAGCGCCTGAAGCGCTTCGGCGGCTGAAAGCGGGGCCATGCGGATGCTTACGTCTTTATAAATTTCGACCGAAGTTCCGCCGATGCCGATAAGCACCACCGGCCCGAACTGCGGGTCCTGCTTGCTGCCCAGAATAACTTCGGCACCCGCCGCCATTTCGTCAAGCAGCACGCCTTCAAAGCCCGGAAGCTCCGAAAGCCTGAAGAAAACCGCGTCGAGCTGCGCGCTGTCTTTTACTCCCACTACCACGCCGCCTACATCGGACTTGTGCAGCACCTGGTGCGAAACGACTTTCACCACCAGCGGAAAACCGATTTTCTGCGCCGCAGCCTGCGCTTCTCCGGGGGTTTTAGCCCAGGCGAACTTAGTAGTGGTCAGTCCGTATATGCCGAGCAGTTCTTTGGCCAGAGGCTCAAGCACCCAGCCTGCTTCCATGGAAGATTTCAGTATTTCGTTTACTCTGTCGTTCATCTGTAATACCTCGCGAGCGCTTTCGCCATGTAAACCACGCCTTCGACCGAATGCGAAACCGGGATGCCGTTCGACTCGAAGCCTTCGATGTACATCTGATATTTGGGCATGTTCGGGATATACACCAGCACCGGTTTGTCGAATTCACGCGTGAAAAGCGAAACGTGCGCGCCGATGTCCGGCGTGGCGCCCGGAACGTAAGGCAGGCAGAGCAGAATTACCTGATCGACATAATCGCGTTCCAGGAAGAAATTGGTGGCGACTGCGATGTCGGCGTCGGAAACCGAACCTGTAAGGTCGATGGGATTGTTGTAGGAAACTATTTTGCGCACGTTTTCGGAAAGCTTTTCCGACAGCGCCGCTTTGTCGGCCTGGGGAATTTCCACCAGGTCCAGCCCATGCGCAGAGCAGAGGTCCGAGGCGATGGCGCCGTGGCCGCCGGATACCGAAATGATTACCGTGCGTTTGCCGCCTTTGCCTCTGTAATGTCCGAGCGCCTTGCAGAAGGACGAGAATTCGCCCGGACTGTCGGCTTCGATGGCGCCGCACTGCTTCATTACTTCGGAAAAGGTCAGATAATCTCCGGCCAGGGCGGCGGTGTGAGAGCTTACGGCGCGCGTTCCTCCGGGGGTTTTACCGGCCTTGAACACCACCACCGGCTTGTTCATGGAACGCACCGTTTCGGCAAAGACCCGTCCGCGCCCCTCTTTGAAGCCTTCGACATAAACGCCGACAACGCGTGTGGCGTCGTGTCCGGCGAAATACTGGAGAACGTCCACCTCGTCGATAACGTCTTTGTTGCCGATGGAAACGGCGCTGGAGATGCCGACGTTTTCCTGCACCAGATTCAACACTATTTCGACCAGGTAACCGCCCGACTGGCTGACGATGGAAACGCAGCCCTGCTTGGGCGTCATTATGCGTTCGACCGGCAGAAAGATGGTGTTTACGTTGGGCGGAGCGTAAACACCGAGGCAGTTGGGCCCTATGGCCGGGAAGTCGTGCTCTTCGCAGATGCGGCGCACTTCCTCGCGCAGATCGTGACGGCCCGCTTCGGCGAAACCGCCCGAAACGATGATGGCGCCCTTGACTCCGGCTGCTATGCACTCGCGGAGAGTGTCGGGTACAAAATCGGCGCGGATGGTAAGCACCGCCAGATCGGGAACTTCAGGCAGCTCGGTGATGCTGGAATAGACCTGCTGTCCGAAATGCCTGCCGCCTTTTGGGTTTATGGCGTAGGTGCGGGCGTTGGTGCGCAGATGGTTTTTGGCGTAAATGACGTTGGCCGGATGGAACGGATTGCTTTTTGATAACCCGTATACGGCTATTGAATGGGGTTCGATGATACTGTCAAGTTTCACTTCGCTACCTCATCTGGAAGATTCGTATTTCAATGAAAACGACGCAGAACGGCATGCAGAAAAGCCCGTCGCAGACACACCACGACCCGGCTTCAAAGCAGGGAAGATTGTACTTGAATATACTGCGAAGTCAAATTATTAGAGCTGAGCCGCTCTGCGAAAAAAGCTGCGGCTCGTCCGTGCGGCAGACGGCTTCAGCAGATTGATTTGCCGGCGCAATACTGGCAATCGTTGCCTTCGTTTGTTGTTTCGACAGTTTCAATTACCAGAATTTCAGGTTTTTCCATGATAAAACATCTTTCTTTTCTTGCGTTGGCAATCACTTCTCACTTTTTCCTAAATTACTATATACCTCTGCCAGGCGGCAGTCAAGCTCGGAATGCTCGTTGATTTCGAGTCCTTCGGCCCAGGCCAGTCCGCCGCAGCGGTTGCAGTGCGGTCTTAAACTGCACTGCGGACAGTCTTCCAGCCGGCGGAGAGTAAGAGCGCGGGCTTTTTCCAGCACGGGGGAAAGGTCCCAGATATCGCTCAGCGGCATTTCGCGCAGACTTCCGGCCTTTTCGCGCCACATCAGACATGGAAAGACGTTGCCGTAAGGATCGACCGCCAGTTCCGAAAGGCCGGCGGCGCAGGGCGCGTCGTCGCATTCCAGTCCGGCCATGCGCGGATGCTGTTCGGACGGATGGCGACGCAGGAAGGCTTCCAGTCGCTCGTAATCGAGTTGCAGGGTTCTGTCCGGCTTGCGCTGACCGCGTTCCGGCAGCATTATGTAATTGAAATTCCAGCCGATGCCGTTTTCTTTGAGCATATCGACCATATCTTCGATGAGCAGCAGATTTTCGGGCATGACGCTGATGGCCGCGCGCGCCGGAACTCCTAGATTGTTCAAGATTTTCAGTGTGCGCCACGACGCTTCGAAAGCTCCGCTGCGACGCACGAAAAGGTCGTGGAAATCGGCGGATGGCCCGTAAAGCGACACCTGAACCGCATCCAGCCCCAAAGCCGCCATGCGTTCGAGCTGCCCGTCGCTCACGTCGGTTCCGGCGGTAAGAAGCTGAACCGCAAAGCGCCGGGCTCTGGCAAATTCGAAAATCTGCATGAAGTCGCGTCTGAACAACGGATCGCCGCCGGTAAAAACCAGTTGCAGTCCGCCCATTTCGCCCAGCATATCCAGAAAAGCGCTGATTTCATGCAGGCTAAGTTCTTTTGAGGCGTCGGGGGTTTCGGAGCGCAAATAACAGTGCCGGCAACGCAGACCGCAGGCGTAAGTGAGTTCCATCTGGCAACTAAGCGGAATGAGGTTGTTTTTTGCGTATTCCTTGAGCTGATCCATAACGCTTTCGCCGCCTTCGCGCGCAGCATTGCGCGGAACTCCGCTCTGAACGGCCT
>JAKQSH010000513.1 GCA_029570245.1 Deltaproteobacteria bacterium
AAAAGACACCGGAAACGAAGTATGCGATGAGTGTCCGACCGGAACCTACCAGAATCTTTCCGGCATGTCCTTCTGCAACAGCTGTCTGGCAGGAACCTTCGCAGCCGCTACCGGTTCGGCCCTCTGTACCGCCTGTTCCGAGGGCACATACGCAGCCGGAACGGGCAATTCCGAATGCACGTCCTGCGCCATCGGGACTTATGCTTCAGGCACCGGGAACGCAAGCTGCACCGACTGCGCAGCTGGTCACTATGCCGACTCAACCGGAAGCGCTTCCTGCGCCGAGTGTGCTGCAGGCAGCTTCGCAGCTTCCACCGGCAGCAGTTCATGTACGCTGTGCAGCATCGGTGATTATCAGAACCAGACCGGTCAGAGTGCTTGCATTGAATGTCACGAAGGTTTCACAAACGACTCCACCGGCTCCATAAGCTGTGATCTGTGTGATTCCGGCTATTACGGCGCTCAGTGCGAAATCTGCCCGGAGTGTGTCCACGGATACTGCAACGACGGCAATGCCGGTGATGGAAGCTGCGAGTGCGACACCGGCTGGAGCGGTGACTTGTGCGAAGTTCCGCCTCAGATGGTTATCAACGAAATATATTTCAAGTGGGTGCCTAAAAAAGGAATTACCTATCAGCCATACACAGAGATAAAAGGGCCTCCAGAGGCCAGTCTGAACGGCTGTCACCTCCTGGGTCTGTCTCAGCCCGACGGTCTGCCTCTGGTGGATATCGACCTCAGCGGCAACACGATACCTGCCGACGGATATTTCGTGATATCTTATTTCCATGATATGCCCAACTCCGATTTCTCGACCAGCGAAATCGACTGGCTCGATGACGCGCAGGCTGTTCTTCTCAGCTGCGACGGAATAGATGTCGATCTGGTCGGCTACGGAGAAGGCGCGATGATTGCCGAAGGCGATCCGATCGAAGATTTCATGCTGAATTATCCGCTCATACGCATGCCGAACGGCAGCGACACCGACGACAACTCCTTCGACTTCACCAACACTCATGCCTTTACAGCCGGATACGCCAACCCCGACATGCTGGTTGACTGGTGCCGTCTGCAATGGCCTGAAAACATAAGCGGAACAGAGGGAGACATTACCGAATCCGTATACGGGCGCGTATATATTGCCGGAATGACCAACCTGAATACGTCCAACAACTGGACGAGTTTCATCGTGGGCGAAGTCGGTTACGGCCCTGAGAGCAGCACGCCGGATGATTCGTGGACATGGTTCGCTGCGGAACCCAACAGCGAATACGACGGCAGTCTGTCCGGGGAACCTGACAACGACGAGCATCTGGGCTCATTCACTATTCCGGCTTACGGCTCGGATTATCAGTACGCATTCCGTTTCAGCGCCGACCGTGGGCATCATTGGCTGATCTGCGACGGCGGCAATGAAGGTTCGGGCAACGGCTACGATCCTCTCAATGCCGGTGTGCTGACGATTATTGACGATCCATGTCTGCCCGATCCGTGCAGCGGTCACGGCAGCTGTGCTGAAGGCGTCTGCACCTGCGCCGACAACTGGACCGGTGCGGCCTGCGATCTGGCCGATCAGGACAACGATGATGTGGCGGATATCGACGACAACTGCATAGCCGAGCCTAATAACGATCAGACCGACAGCGATACCGATTCGTTCGGTGACGCCTGCGACAACTGCATATACGACGACAACGAAGATCAGGCCGATTTCGACAGCGACGGAGCGGGCGATGTCTGCGATCCGTGCCCTGACGATGATATTGACGACCCGGACGAAGACGGTTACTGTGCCGGTGCGCGCTATAACATGCCGAAAGCCGGCGGCGGCGACTGCAACGAAGACCCGGGTGTCTGCGGCGCTGCCTGCTCGCCCGGACTTACTGAAGCCTGTGACGGTCGCGACAACGACTGCGACGACTCCACCGACGAAATCTTTACTGATCTTACTGAGCCGTGCCAGGTTGGTCATGGAGTCTGTCTGCGCAACGGCAACATGGTTTGCGCAGAGGATGGACTGAGCACCGTCTGCAACGTAACAGCCGGAATTCCTGAAGCGGATATCGACGTTTCATGCGACAACGCGGACAACGACTGCGACGGTGCAATAGACGACGATTACCCGGAAGCCATCACCAACTGCGGTGTCGGTGCCTGTGCGACCAGTGGCAACATGTATTGCGACAACGGCGTAGAAAAGGATTCCTGTGTGGCGCTTGAGCCGCTGGCGGAAGTTGATGCATCCTGCGACACGGTCGATGATGACTGTGACGGTTCAACCGACGAAGATTACGTTGAAATCGCCACCGATTGCGGTGTCGGCGCCTGCGCGGCTGTAGGCAACATGTACTGCGAGAACGGCGAACAGAAAGACAACTGCGAAGCCCTGGAACCGCAGGTGGAGATTGACGAGAGTTGCGACGCCACAGACAACGACTGCGACGGCGAAACCGACGAGGAATACAACGAAGTCGCCACGGATTGCGGCGTCGGAGTCTGCGCCGCCACCGGCAATATGTACTGCGAAAACGGCGAAGAGAAGGACAGCTGTGTCGCGCTGGAACCTCCGGTTGAAGTTGACGAGAGCTGCAACGGCGCGGACAACGACTGCGACGGCGAAACCGACGAGGATTTCGTTGAGCTCTCCACCAGTTGCGGCGTCGGCGAATGCGCCGCCACCGGCAATACTTACTGCGAAAACGGTCAGGAGAAAGATAATTGTACTCCGGGTGAAGTCGCCGAAGAAATCTGCGACGGTCTGGACAGCAATTGCAACGGCATTGATGACGCGAACGAAGATCAGGAGCCGATGTGCGGCGTCAACGCCAGATGCGCCATCGAAGACGAACCGGTTGTCTGCGTCTGTATCGACGGCGCCGAGCTTGTCGGAGGTGAGTGTGTGATTCCCGATCCCTGCAAGGGTCTTGACGACTGGAGCGATTGCGAGCTTGCCGAATCCGGCGATGACGGAGTTTGCTTCGATGAAATCTGTCAGACAATAATTCCCGGCGACCGCTGCGAGGAAATGCAGGCGCTCACCATCGGTCAGACTCTAAGCGTCGATATGCTGCCGCTGCATGTCTACCATGAAATTACAGGTGAATGCGCCGGAAGCGAGAATGTCTCGGCCACGGACTGGTTCGGTGTGGTTCAGCTGACGGACGACTCTAAATCCTACAGGGCCACCATTACGCCGGAGGCCGACGATCGCGTCGCTCTGCTGCTGACCGACAACTGCACATCCGACACATGCTTTGAGCCGGTTTATAAGGCTGAGAACGCCGGTGACGAGCTGGTGCTTGAAAATCTGCCTTCAGACGATGCCGGCACTCTGATTCTTCAGGTGCTCCTGCTTGAAAGCGCCGGAGACTCTGCGGATGTCGATATAAGCATCGAGGAGATGGAAGTTGTTGACGGTGACGACATTGACGGTGACGACATTGACGGCGATGCTGTTGACGGCGATGATGTTGATGGCGATGCTGTTGACGGTGATGACGTTGTTGACGGCGATGATGTTGTTGACGGTGATGACGTTGTTGACGGTGATGACGTTGTTGACGGCGATAATGATGGTGAAGCCGGAACGCCGGATATCGAATACGAAGTCAGCAACGGCGGCTGCAACAGCGGTAGCGGCGGCATTGGATTCACAGCTCTGCTGCTTCTGGGCCTGCTGTTCGTGCTGAGAAGAGTCAGAGAAGAATAACTGGCCGGAACGTTTTGAGTTGAAGCGCAAAAGGGGCTCCGCTGAGGAGCCCCTTTTATTTCAGTTGTTGCGGCTTATTACAGCAACGAAAGAATTATTTCGATGGCTCTGCGGCTGAGTTCCAGCGGCATTGACGACTGCTGTGCCTGCCTGTCGGGGTCTAGTGCGGCCACATCCTGCGGCAGACGCGGAATATGCACAAAAGCGCAGCTTGTCGGCATATTGCAGGATGCGGTGTGATGCAGCGCGCTGTACATGACGGCATTGCAGACATATGACCCGGCGGAGTTCGAGAAAGCCGCCGGAATGCCTGCGGCGTGCAGAGCCTCAAGAATTTCGCTGCGGCCCTTTAAGGCGCTCCAGTAAGCCGCTGGAGCTCCGCATATCAAATCCGAGCCGCCGTCTGTGACGCCGGAGTTGTCCGCCTGTCTCGTTTCGCGCCAGTTCAGCGCCAGCCTTTCGAGCCTTATGGACGGTCCGGGCGCCACGCCCAGCGACAGCAGCAGAGCCGGTGTATACTTGTCCAGCAGAGCCGTGATTCTGTTGCAGGCTTTTTCGAACACCGTCGGCAGTACTGCCGTGTTGAGCGGCAGACCTCGCAGTTCAGGCATCTGTGCGAATTCGCGCGCCAGCATTTCGGACGGATTAAGCTTCACTTCTCCGAATGTTTCAAAGCCCGTAATCAGAATGCCTCCGGTTCGGCGCATGCTGTAGCCTTTCAGTTTTCCTCGTACCATTTCTTTATGGCGGCCCTGGTCTTTGTCCACTCTCCGGCCACTCGCAGTTTCATAAACTCCGAAAAAACACTGTCGAACATCTGCAGGCCGCTTTCCAGCAGGTGCATGCGTTCATAAAACACGGCTTCACGTTCGGTGGCCTCGTCGGTTATGTCGTCTCGTTCGATCTGTACTTTGGGACATTTGAACGACGCGAAGTGGAACTGCTCGCCCTTGAGCGTCAGCTTCCATTCGTCCTGTTCGCGCTCAAGCATTATGCTGGCTTCCTCGATTTCCTTGCCGTTGCGCAGTGCCGCCCGCACTTCATCGAAGCGCATCTGCGGTCCGGTCAGCACCATGCGCTGTTCGCCGGTCCCGTCGTCTCCGGCCAGCACAATTCTCTGATTTACGTGCGCTACGAATTTTTCTCCGGTCTGCAGAGGGCCTCTGACGGAGATTTCATAATCCGAAGAAGTGGTAAGGCTGCGATAGACCAGCCACAGCAGAAAATCGCGTCCGATCCAGCGATTGTCTTTTATGAGATCGACTGCGCTGTCGGATGTGGCCTCGTTGAACTGTTCCAGGCGCGAATGATAATTCTTTTCAAGCACCAGTTTGGCGCGCGCATAAGGATGAACTATGCTCAATCCCAGTTTTTCGAAAGTTTCGCGGAAGTACGTATCGAATTCTTCCAGTGGTTTTGCGCCCAGCGTGGTTACCGTAAGCAGATCACTGTCGCGATTCCATACTGCGTCGAATACGCTGGGAATCGGCAGTGTTTTAAGCAGCAGGGCCTGATATGCCATGTCTTTCATTTCGGCTTTGCGGTCTTTGGGAACCCACTGAAATTCGGGATGATCGGCCAGCCATTCGTTGCACTTCTGATCGTACATATGTTTAAGCACAGGCTTTGGAACCTTGCGCTCGTCTTTGCGGAAAGCGAATGTCACATAAGGTGTGCGCAGAACGCTGCTTTCCAGAAAAAGAGCCGAGTCCTGAATGTCGTCGATACTGACCCAGCCGACGGATTTTTCGTTTATAGAGTCGTCTATGCTGTGAAAGCCGCGTTTGCGCAGGTTTTCAAGCAGCCATTGATCGAAGCCGTCACGCGGAACCGGGCCGGTGATGTGAAACTGGCAGATGCTGACTGTATTTTTCAGAATTCCCATAACTTACACTCCGCTGTCATAAGAAAACAAAGCCCCGCAGGGGGGATGCGCAAGCTTATCCTGTCGCGGAACCGGAATCAAACATAAATGTTTTTTTCAGCAGTGCTTGCCTATGTTGCAAAAAAGGAGCGGCTGTTGTCGCCGCTCCTCTGAGATGGTCATTCAGCTCTTTGTTTTCAGGCGGATTGCTGCTGTTTGAATAAAATATTGCGCAGCTTCAGAATGGCGAAGAATGCAGTAACCAGCGAGAGAATCATCAGGAAAACGTCCGCTCCCAGAAGCAGATATTTGCCTTCGGCCTGATATTTTCCGAATAGATTCACCAGCGAGGCAAAAGTAGTCACCATCAGGAACAGAGCCGGCAGCAGCGTGTAAACCGCTTTGCGTCCGTGCTGAACCAGCCAGGCCGAAACCACCGTGAGAGTCAGGGCCGCCAGCAGCTGGTTCGAGGTTCCGAAAATCGGCCACAGGGCGCTGAAGCTGTTGGAGAAGGCCAGCCCGGCCATCAGCAGCACGGAAATGAGAGCGTTGAAGTTCGGGTTCCTGAGAATGCGCGGTGTCTTCTCTTCGCCTCCGAACAGAACTCGCCAGAATTCTTCGAACAGGTAGCGGTTCAGGCGGACGGCGGAATCCAGAGTTGTGATGACGAAGCCTTCCACCAGTAGAATTCCGAAAACGGTAGCCATGGCCTGCGGCAGCCCAAGCGCCTGATTAAGAAGCATTCCGATGCCCAGTGAGAAGGCCAGAATGGGGTTGGCCGGAGCGATTTTTGCTTGTTCGACAGTGGGCCAGACCAGCATTTTGTAGTCTTCATAGCTGAGGGTGGTGCAAAGAGCCAGAACCACCAGCAATGCCAGTACACCTTCGAGCAGCATGCCGTCGTAGCCGATTTTTTTTGCATCTGACTCGGTGGAAATCTGCTTGGCGGTTGTACCTCCGGCAACAAGAGAATGAAAACCGGATATCGCCCCGCATGCCACTGTTATGAACAACATTGGCCATATGGAGCCCAGGCGGGCCGCACCGTCTTCGGGTGCGTAAAGCGGGAACTTCATTTCGGCTCCCGTAAATCCGTTCAGAACGACGCCGATTGCCAGAAGAGTCATTCCGATATAAAGAATCTGAACGTTTACGAAATCGCGCGGCTGCATTATTACCCACACCGGCAGCGAAGCGGCAAGCAGGACATATACAGAGAGAATTATCATCCAGATTTTCGGGTTCATGGAGATCGGGAAATAAAATCCGACGGTTATTGAGCCGATGCAGACTGCGGCTGCGATGAGGTAAGACCATTTTGCGGAAATTCCGCGCCGGTAGTTGAGATATCCGATGACAGGTGCGAACAGTGTGATTATTGCAACGGAAGTCGATGCTATGCCGCCGATGACTCCCAGCTGGCGGCCCTGGGCATCGACGCTTACGTTAAGCAGCGTCTGACCGGCCTCAAGCCCCAGTTTATCTATCGGCCACATTGAAGTGAGTGAAACCGCCGTGGCGACCAGGAAGTTGGATGTGACCAGCAGCAGCAGAATTATGGTGAACAGAATGAACAGAATGAAGCTGCCTTTGCCCAGCGTGCCTCTGGCCACTTCCGCCATGGAACGTCCGCCTTCGCGGATGGAGACGAAAAGCGCCGAAAAGTCATGTACGGCGCCGAAGAAGACACATCCTAAAACTATCCACAGCCAGGCCGGCATGTAACCGTAGAGCAGTACCATGGTGGGTCCAAGAATCGGTCCTGCTCCGGCGATAGTTGCGAAATGATGCGCGAAAAGAACGTGAATTCTCGTCGGGACAAAATCCCGTCCGTCATTTTTTTCCACTGCCGGGGTGGGACGCGACGGATCGTAACCGAGGTTTTTTGCGATTACACTGGCGTAGAATCTGCTTGCCAGAATGAAAAGAACGATACCGCCCGCGAGCAACGCCAACGGATTCATATTTTTTCTCCTTCGTTATTGCATGCCTGACAGGGATAACCCCGACGTTTTTTCAAGATACAAAATCATCAATATCACAAAAAAGAAAATCAGCCAAATCATCCAGGTGCGAAATAGCCGTTGAATTGCCTCTGAAAGCAAAATCTGATATAAATATTAAAATTTATCTGCTGACAGTCGTCAGATTCGGGTAAATGGTGTTTGCGTAATAATTGAATTGAAAAGGGAACAATTATGAAACGCACAGGCTTTCTGGCTGCAGCGGCAGCCGTGTTAATTCTGCCGACGCTGCTATTTGCAGGCAGCTGGGGTTTTAAGGGCTCAAAACCGATCAGCATGGCAGATCATCTTCAGCACCCGCAGAGCGCCATGAATTACATGGAACAGTGGTCGGGGACGGTCGTTTTCGGAAAAGATCACGATCTGAATTTCAATCTGGTGCACAGTAATCTTACAACCAGCGGCGACAAGGCTGTTTTCAGAGTCGAATACAACACGCCGGACGGCAGAAAACTTGAGGACTCAAAGCGTTGCACCATCAGTCAGAGCGCTTCGCCGTTCAAACTGGCCTGCGGCGACAATCTCATTACCGGCAGCCCGGAAGAAATGATGGTGCGTTTCAAATCCGACAAAATCAGTCTGGCAATGAGTCTGAAGGCTGTTGCAAAGGCTTTCCGTCCCGGCGACGGACGCTTGACTCATCCGAAAAATACCGGCGACTGGTATGATTTCATGCTGACCATTCCTCGCGGCAAGGCGCTTGTAAAGCTTAACGAACAGGTGCTTAAAGGTTACGGTTCGGTCGATCACTCCTTCACCAACGCCGGCGTTCATAAGGTTGCAAAGCACTGGATTCGTACCACTTATCACGACGAAAAAGTGTCGATTCTTTTTGCGGCCAACATCGCGGATGACAAGCAGACTACCGGCTGGATGAGCGTTTCCACCGACAATGCGAGTTTTTCAAGCGCCGATCTGAGCCTGGAACTTGCAGATTACTGGCAGGACAAGGACAAGGGCGGTTATTATGCTCCGGCGACGATCAGAATGACGTCACCAGGTGGTCAGTATCTTAAAATAGAAAACATGCGGTTCAATTCGCGCCGCGACATGCTTTCCGATCTCAGCAAGGTCGAACAATGGGTGGTGCGCAAGTTTTCCGATCCGATGCGTTATTCGTTTTCCGGCAATGTGCATATCGGCTGGTCCGGTGGTGATTCACCAGCTGTGGCCCCATCGACCATGCCTGAAACCGTGCGCGAAGTGGTGGTGCTGACAAAGCAGATGGATAAATAGTCCGGCGTTGCGACAATACGCAGAATTCAATGCGCACGCTTCGCGCGCGCATTTTTGCGTCGAAGGCAATACTTGACACCTTATAGCCGGGTTGCTATTACTTTCGAGCAGGAATTTTCCGATTACTCTTTTCAAGGAGAGGTATTGCTATGACTCTTAGCCTGGCCAGAACCCCAGTCCCATACAATGAGCCCATAAGAGGATACATGCCCGGATCGCCCGAACGCGCCGAGCTTAAGGAGGCTTACCATGATCTCAAAAATCAGCAGATCGAAATCCCGATCATCATCGGAGGTCGCGAAATAAGGACCGGCAGCCTCGGAGAATGCCGCGTTCCGCACGATCACAGCATATTGCTGGGTAAGTTCCATCAGGCCGGAGAGAAAGAAGTGGCGCTGGCCATCGAAGCCGCAGCCGGAGCTAAAAAAGCCTGGGCGGCCATGTCGTGGGAAGATCGCGCATCCATATTTCTGCGTGCCGCCGAATTGCTTGCGCACAAATGGCGCGCGACCGTCAATGCCGCCACAATGCTCAACCAGTCGAAAAACATGTTCCAGGCCGAAATAGACTCGGCCTGCGAATTGATCGACTTTCTGCGTTTCAACGTATATTACATGACGCAGATAATCTCCGAGCAGCCCGGCTCCGACAAGATGATGTGGAACCGCCTCGACTACCGCCCGCTGGAAGGCTTCTGCTTTGCTGTGACGCCTTTCAACTTCACGTCGATCGCCGGCAATCTGCCTACCAGTTGCGCTCTTATGGGCAACACCGTTCTGTGGAAACCAGCCTCGTCAGCGGTGTTCTCCGGCTACAAATTCATGCAGCTGCTGATGGAAGCCGGTCTGCCGGAAGGCGTCATAAACTTCCTGCCGGGCTCCGGCGGCAAAGTCGGCAACCCGATAATAAAACACCCGGACCTGGCTGGCGTGCATTTTACCGGTTCGACCGCTACTTTCCAGAACATGTGGAGGACCATAGGCGAAAACATTGCAAGCTATCGCACATATCCGCGCATCGTCGGCGAAACGGGCGGCAAGGATTTCATACTGGCGCACAAATCCGCCAATCTCGAAGCGCTGGTGGTCGCCACTGTTCGCGGTGCCTTCGAGTATCAGGGGCAGAAGTGCTCCGCAGCCAGCCGAGCCTATATCCCGTCGAATCTCTGGCCGCAGTACGTAAAACGCGTTCAGGAAGAAACCGCACGTCTGAAAGTCGGCGATGTAATCGACCCCACAACCTTCATGGGCGCAGTTATCGACGAAGCCGCGTTCAAGAGTATTACGGCTTATATCGACTACGCGAAGAACGCTCCCGACGCGGAAATCATTGCGGGCGGCGGTTACGACTCTTCAAAGGGCTGGTTTATTCAGCCGACGGTTATTGCAACCACCAACCCGAAATTCAAGACCATGGTCGAGGAAATTTTCGGACCGGTTATTACCATATACAAATATCCCGAAAACGAATGGCGTGAGACGCTGAAGCTGCTTGACGAAACTTCGCCTTATGCTCTTACCGGTGCGGTTTTCTCGAACGACCGTTACGCCACAATTGAAGCGCTGGAAGAATTGCGAAACGCAGCCGGCAACTTCTACATCAACGACAAACCGACCGGTGCTGTGGTGGGCCAGCAGCCCTTCGGCGGTGCTCGCGCGTCGGGCACCAACGACAAAGCCGGTTCGGCGCTTAACCTCATGCGCTGGACTTCGCCGCGCGCCATCAAAGAAAATTTCCTGCCGCCTGAAACCGTGGCTTACCCTTATATGAAGGAAGATTGAGCCTTGCGTGCAGGAACGCTGATTTTAAGTCTGCTGCTTATAATGTCGATGTTTTCGCTCTGCTCCTGTGGCGGTGATGAAGATTCCGGCGACGAAGAAGGCGGCGACGAAGACGGCGAAACAGTATGGCTGCCGGACGGCGACGATGAAACTGAGGGCGAAGTCTCCGCCGATGGCGACGGGGAACAGCAGATCATCGACCCCGGCAAATCGGACTACGACGGGTACTGGGGCATTCAGGACCTGAATGTTCCCGACTGGTACGGCGCGCGACAGCTGACCGGTTTGTATCTGGCGGTAAACGGAAAATACATGGCGTGGTGGATGCCGCGCGAAGACATTGTTGGCTGTTCGGGCGTCGATCTTATTCAGATGGACGCTCACAAGTTCGTGCCGGAAGAAGGTATGGATGTTTGCTGGTACAACTTCGAACTCAACGATCAGGGATATCTGATTCTGTCGTACCGCAGTGTCAATATCGAATCCACCGAGCCGGTGCGCTTCCAGTTCAAGAAGATCGACGAGATTCCAGGCTACGATCCGACAAAGTGCGTGGAAGAAAACACCTGTCCCGATTATGGCGAGCCGCTGGAAATCAATTGAAAAAAAACAGGTGAAACAGATCGTGAAAGCCCGGCCTGAAGACCGGGCTTTCACTTTTTGGGATATATCTGGAAACGATTCAGGGGAATATTGAACTGAATTCTGGCGCTTGGAATTGGTGCATGTCAATACCGAGAAAAATTTCTTTCTTTTATGCAAGCTCGTCCTTGACAAAAAGATGTCTTAAGCAGAGAATCCTGCTTGCATTTGCGGTTCTTTCATATCAATCAACCTGTTCAAGGGTCGATATTCCGGTAGATGGTTTTTCTGCGGTTTCAGGTGACCGCCCGGATATCCGATAAGCCCCAGGAGGTTTTTTTATGGGCTATGTCAAGGCTCATCCCATCGTAAATGAGGAGCATGGCCGTATCGTTTCTTTCAAATTCCAGGACCGTATTTTAGAGGGCCGCGAGGGTGAACCCGTCACCAGCGCCCTGGTCGCAAACAACATCTGGACATTCAGCAGACATTATAAAGATGGCGCTCCGCAGTCGCTTTTCTGCGCCAACGGGCAGTGCTCGAAATGCATGCTGCTTATCGACGGCGAAGCCCGCAAAGGCTGTGTGACTCCGCTGGTCGAAGGCATGCAGGTTGAGCCGCTCGAAAAACTGGCCGTTCCGCCGCTGCAGCACAAAGACGGAAAGTATGCCGACATCGAAGAATACAGAGTCGATGCATTGATTGTGGGAGCCGGTCCGGCTGGATTGAGCGCGGCTGCGGTTCTGGGTGGAGCCGGGGCCTCAGTGCTCGTCATTGATGACAAAGACAGCGTTGGCGGCAAACTGGTATTACAGACTCACAATTTCTTTGGCTCTGTCAAAGACTGTTTCGCCGGTACGCGCGGAATCGACATCGCCGTCAAGCTCGAAAAGCAGCTTGGTGGAATGAAGAACGTCGGCGTTATGACTTCGTCGGTCGCAATCGGTGCTTTCGCAGACGGCGTCGTCGGCGTCGTGAGCGAAGGTCGGCGCTATCTGAAAGTACAGCCAAGAATACTTATCGTTGCAACCGGGGCGCGTGAGAACACTCTGCCTCTTGAGGGTTTCGATCTGCCCGGTGTATTCGGCGCCGGTGCTTTCCAGACGCTGGTCAACCGCGATATGGTGCGTTGTTCTGATCGCCTTTTCATTGTGGGCGGCGGCAACGTGGGGCTTATCGCCGCTTACCATGCGCTTCAGGCCGGAATGAACGTGGTCGGCCTGTGCGAGGCCATGCCGCAGTTCGGCGGCTATCGCGTACATGCCGACAAAATTGCCAGGCTTGGTGTGCCGCTTTATCTCAAACACGCCGCCATATGCGCCCATGGTAAAGAAAAAGTCGAATCCGTCACCATCGCCCAGGTCGATGATAAATTCCGCCCGGTCATGGGCAGCGAACGCAGTTTCCCTGTGGATGCGATTCTGGTTGCAGTTGGATTGAATCCCATTAACGAGCTTTACAATCAGGCTGTAGAAGCCGGAATAACAGTGCTTACTGCGGGCGACGCACAGGAAATCGCCGAAGCTTCCGCCGCCATGTTTTCCGGTCGCCTGACCGGGGCGGATGCGCTTGAAAAACTCGGTCTGCCGATGCCGCCGGAAATGGCCGCCGAAATCGGCGGCTGGCCGCAGATGATGGAAATTCTGCGCGCCCGACCCGGAAAATCACATGAACTTACGCCGCCTCCGACAAATCCGGTATACCCGCGTCTTTTCTGCACTCAGGAAATTCCATGCGATCCGTGTCGCGCGGCCTGCCCCAAAGGCTCCATAACGCTTTCCGGCGATTGCGGCAATATCCTTGATCCTCCGATGTTTGAAGGCGAATGCACCGCCTGTACGCGTTGCGTCGCGGCCTGTCCCGGCCTTGCAATTACACTGGTCGATCGCAGAAAAGAAGCCGAAGACGGTTATACTCTTGTCACACTGCCCTACGAACTGCCGCAGGTTCCGCAACCCGGAGATGAACTTCCGCTGACGGATATGAACGGTGGCGTGATCGGCAGCGGCAAAGTCATTAAAACAGCCGACAAAAAGTGGCAGGATCGCCGCATTTTGATTACGCTGGCTGTCGCACCGGCTCTGGCCGACGATGTCGCCGGCGTGCGTGTGCAGAACCCGGAAGAAATTCTGCACGAAATAAAACCGGCTCTGCTGCCGCAGAAAACCGCCGATGATTCGATAGTATGCCTCTGCGAGCGTGTCACCGCCGGGGAAATCCGCCGCGCAGTGCGCGAAGGTTTGCGGGATCGTAATCAACTCAAGGCCATTCGCCTTGGAATGGGGTCGTGTGGCGGGGGAACCTGTGGCCCGAATGTGCGCCGCATTCTGCGCGAAGAAGGCTGCTGTGACGAACTCGACATGAAAACCCGCCCGCGTCCGCTGGTGTTCGAAACTCCGCTGGGTGTTTTTGCCGGCGACATGAAAGACATTCTGGACGAAGAGAAATAAAATGCCGTCTGTAAATTACGATGTTGTAATAATCGGAGCCGGTTCCATCGGCACGCCCGCCGCATTGTACTGTGCCCGCGCCGGTCTTAAGGTTCTGGTGCTGGAAGCCGCTCATGCTGCAGCGCAGGGACAGGCCAAGCGCGCCATAGGCGGCATACGCGCCACTCACTCCGAACCGGCGAAAATCAAGCTCACAATGGAAGCGCGGGAAATATTCGCAAACTTTCAGAACGAAACCGGGCGGACTATTCACTGGAACAGAGGCGGTTATCTTTTTCCGGCTTTCGCCGACAAGGAAGAAAAGACACTGAAGGACGTTCTGAAGATTCAGCAGAATCTTGGTCTGGACATCGAATGGATAGGCCCG
>JAKQSH010000337.1 GCA_029570245.1 Deltaproteobacteria bacterium
TGTCGGCTATGCAGTAATCTATTCCACAAACCCTTCCATTTATAGGCATTGGAATATGACACTGATATTCACCAATAGGAGTACATTTACTTGGTCTCATACGTCAGAATCTTTCTTTGTTTCGACCCAGTTACCCAAGCAGGCAATCCCGAATATAATTGCCAGCAGAAAGCTAATCAGTGCGCCCCAGATGCAAATGTCTTTGCCGCAACAAACAAAACCCCATTCTCATCGCGTCCGCAGCGAGGGCATACCAGCTTGCCGCCTTTCGGTAACAACATCATGCCGTTCGGGCTACCTGCCCTTGCCGGCCCGCAAAAACGGCACCGCTTCTGCGTATCTCCGGCCTGCTCAAGCTCAACACCGTCCGGAAGAATGGCAATGATGCAGTCAATCGGGATGCGGTACAGATCGCCAGCGACCTTGGCTACTGCGTGTTCAAGATGGATCACCCGCAGACCGGTAATGTCTCCATCAAACGGAGCGAGTGGTGATCCGGAAATAATCGTCATGCGGTCGCGTCTCTGGCAGTGCATACACGGCCCGCGATAGTGTTGAACATTCCCGCATCTGCACCGGAAGCGCAACTCAGGCTTCCAGCTTTCGACCGTTGCGACGGCCTTCTTTTTCTGACGGTACTTTTCAGGAAGCTCGATCAGTCCGGTATCTGCGTAGTGCGGCTCCGGCTTGATGAAAGCGAAACCGGGGGTGGGCGAGTAGTTCATTTTTTCTCCGAATTGATCTTTTTTTTCAGTTTGGTTATCACGCCTTTAAGCGCATAATTACTACGAATAGTGCTCCAAAGTTCTTTTTCGTTTCTCTCTATGGACAGAATCTTTTGAATAAGCTCGCGTTTTTCGCGATTGAGGCCTTCTATCATCATTTCGGCGTCAGATATTTTTTGCATATACTCTGATGCGCGCTGTCCTCCTGCCGCTACTCCCTTTGAATAAGCGTCGGCAATTAGTTCGCTTAATTCCGTTCTTGATAGTTCCATAAACTCGCCCTTTTTTATGCGCACCTTACGGCGCTCGCCATTGATATTGTCCTGAAAAACTTAACCGTGTCTGAGTCAGGCGCGGTAGAAATAGATTTTACTGCCTGTTGTTTCCGGCGGTTTTTGCATCGCTCTGACCATTTTTTATCAATGGCAGCGAACCGCGCTGTTCTGATTTTGTTGTGCAAATATGTGTCATAGGCTCTACGCTCTAGTGACGCGGGATGTTCGTTTATTATGCCTGCGCAGTCAGAATCGTATGCTGTTGAAGCCCAGCTTATGTCATTGTCGGACTTTATTTCAGGCATGGCCCCGACTCGATAGAAGCCCGGCTTGGTAATGTAGCAGCCACGATATTTTACACCGTCTAAAATCGGGATGTGACGAACCCTCTCGTGACAAACAAGACATCCAGTAAAAACCAAAACGCGGCGCATCATTTCGTCAACCTCTTCTTTTGAAACATACCGCCGCGCTGTGAACCAAGAATTTCCTGCCGTTTTTTCATCCAAAAGCCACTTCCCGAACTTTGACATATTTTTTTTATACGCCCGGTTGTTCCGTGTTTCTTTGGCCGTGGCCTGCCTTTCGCGGATTGAAACGCAGGTATCGCAAACAACATTTCGCTTCTGCTGCCGAAACTTGCGCATGGTTTTTCGCC
>JAKQSH010000345.1 GCA_029570245.1 Deltaproteobacteria bacterium
GTGGCTTATCGTCAGATTTCTCTGCTTCTGCGTCGTCCTCCCGGACGCGAAGCCTATCCCGGCGACATTTTCTATAACCACTCCCGCCTGCTCGAACGCGCGGCACGTGTAAGTGCGGAACTCGGCGGCGGCTCGCTTACCGCCCTGCCGATTATTGAAACACAGGCCGGTGACGTGTCCGCTTACATTCCGACGAACGTTATTTCAATTACCGACGGGCAGGTCTATCTGGAACCCAGTCTGTTCTTTGCCGGTATTCGCCCGGCCATCAACGTCGGTCTGTCCGTGTCCCGCGTCGGTGGTGCGGCTCAGACCAAGGCCATGAAGCAGGTGGCCGGCACACTTAAGCTCGATTTGGCCCAGTTTCGCGAGCTGGCGGCTTTTGCCCAGTTCGGCTCCGACCTGGACAAGTCCACCCAGGCCCAGCTTGATCGTGGTGTGCGCCTCGTCGAGCTGCTCAAGCAGCCGCAGTTTCAGCCCATGTCACTAGGTGAGCAGGTTGCCGTTTTGTTTGCCGGAAGCCGCGGGTTCATCGATAAAGTTGATGTAGAAAAGGTTCTCGTTTATGAACAGCAGCTTTTGAGCTTCGTGAAAAGCAAGTATCCGGAGATATTGAAAGAAATAGACGAAAAACAGATAATTTCTCCAGAGCTGGAGAAAAAAATGAAAGATATGCTGACGTCTTTCGAATCTGCTTTTGTTCCTGAATAGGCGATTTCATCGCGCCCTCTTGTACGACGGGAGCGCGTCTTGCCTGAAAAAAACTAATGTTGAGAGGAGTGTTCAGTGCCCTCACTAAAAGATATTAAAAGAAAAGTAACAGCTGTTCAAAAGACAAAGCAAATTACCCGTGCGATGAACATGGTGGCGGCTGCGAAATTTAAATCGGCTCAGGTGAAAATGGAAAATTTCCGGCCCTACGCCGGCAAATTTATGGATGTTCTTAACAGTCTGGCCCTGCGTGTGGAAAGCATTTCCCACCCGCTTCTGGCCGTCCGCGATCCGAAACGGGTCCGTGTAATCTGCATGACCTCCGACAGAGGACTTTGCGGTGCTTTCAACGCGAACCTGATCAAAGCAACCGAAAATTTTATAAGAGGCAAGGTCAGTGAAGACAAAGAGATCGCTCTGATTAATGTCGGGCGCAAGGGCAGAGATTACTTCCGGAAAAAAGCGAACATTCTGGCGCAGAAAGTTGACGCTTTGAGCAAGTTTGACATGACGCTAGCGGTTTCGATTGCCGACGAGGTTATCGCACCTTTTATCAAGGAAGAGTATGACGAACTGTATCTGATTTACAATCAGTTTGTTAATGTGTCGGTACAAAGGCCGACCGTGGTGCGCCTTTTTCCATTGCCGTCAATAGGTCAGGAAGTAGATGTGGAGCCTGATTTGCGTGTCGATTACTCCTATGAACCATCAGCTGAAATACTGCTGCACAAACTGCTGCCGATGTATGTTCACGTTTTGGTCTATCGTGCTCTTCTGGAGACATCGGCCGGAGAAAACGGCGCGCGCATGGCGGCCATGGATAACGCGACCAGCAACTGTGAAGAACTGATTCGCTCACTGACGCTGAAGATGAACAAAGCCAGACAGGCCGCGATCACAGCTGAACTGATGGATATCGTAGGCGGTACGGAGGCCCTGGCGAAAGGCTGATTTTGCGACGGCGGAATACCACCCGTAAAAAGATAGATTACGACTATTTGCAAGGAGATACTTATGAATATAGGAAAGATTGTTCAGGTTATTGGCCCTGTTGTGGACGCGGCTTTTGAAGAAGGGCAGCTTCCCGGCATATTGAACGCGCTTTTAGTCACCAACCCCGCCATCAACGACCAGGAAGATAACCTGGTCATTGAAGTCTCGCAGCACCTCGGTGACAACGTAGTGCGCTGTATTGCCATGGATATCACAGACGGGCTCGTTCGCGGCATGAACGCAAAAGACACAGGAGCGCCGATTATGGTGCCGGTGGGTAAAGAAGGCCTTGGGAGAATTCTGAACGTAGTCGGTCGCCCCGTGGACGGCCT
>JAKQSH010000356.1 GCA_029570245.1 Deltaproteobacteria bacterium
CTTTTTCATTTAAAACAGAAACGGCCGTGGAACCCACGACCGTTTCACCGTCATACTGAAGCACAAGCGCCCGCTTCATTTTACATGAATCCCTTTTGATTCAAGAAACTCAGTGAGACTTGCGGCCATATTGGATACCAATTCCCACACAGGACTTCCTTCCATGACCGACCATGTATGGTCTTCGATCCATTGCTCTTGCTCCTCTTCATTCATATCAAACCACCATTTCGGAAGATCGTCCGTGAAATGATGCTTTGCCGCCCATCGGATAGTATCTTCCCGCGTAATCACCGGCAGATCGCCGGATTCGTCGGTGTTTACTTGACTGACAACCGGCTTCGGAACGTCAAGTTCTGACACCGGTTTTCCATTGTGAGTCCAGCTGCGTTGTCCTTTACCAACGTGTTCACAGATATATCGGTTTCCATGATAATTAATACGCATTGTTTTTTTCACTGCTCACCTCTTTCCAGCGCTTTGCGCCATTCAATGTAATCATCAACTTCATCGCCCGTACTGTCCGGATGAACAGGATATTGATTCATGAAAGCATCCAGATCGGCCTGGCTTCCGAAAAACAATGTGAATGCCTGATTGCCTTCGTAATAACAGTTGGCGCGGAACCGGCCCCGGAAGTCTGCCAGCGTCCGGTGTTCGATAAACCCTACCGACCGCTCCCTTCCGGCGTCATCTTTGATCGCTACACGATTTTTCAGTCTCATACTTTTCCCTTCATTGGTTTTTAATATGCTCCCGCCCCTTGCGGGGCGAGAGACTCCTTACGTAAGGATTACGCTGCCACCGCGTTCTTTTTAATGAGCGACTGGAACACCCTTTCCTTCGATGCTGCCCGATCACCCATCAGGCCGTCATACACGATAGCCGCGTAATCGCTGTTGCGACTGGTCTTAACGTGGTCTACCCAGTCGGTGAAGGACGTATACAGCCCGTACTTCGTCATGGGATTGACCATCGTTTCGCGGTGTTCGCGGCCGTGCATGATCTGCAAGAACTGAACGCGGTTGTTTTCCGCAATCGTTTTGGCCCGGCCGTCTTCTTCCGGAAGCGGCATGATTTCATCGAGAAACGCATCGATGTCCGAATCGGTAATAGTCTGCCCGGCCATCCAGTCCAGTGCTTCTTTGCGGCGTTCCAGACACAGTTTCAATTCCGCCAGTTCCAGCAGATGCTCGCTGATTTTTCCGACCGCGGCCCGCGTATGCCGGAACCTCTTCAAGGAACTGTTTGCCACGCCCTGCGCTTCTGCCACCCGCTCCGTGTTGTTGCACACGATGCGCGTATTATGAGCACAACAGACATAGCTTCCTTTCCCCAGCGGATTCGCATACATCAGGTTTGTGATGGTTGGGGATTTATCCCCTTCGACCCGGAATTCACCGACCCTTAGATTCAGGAAGAACGTCGCCCCGTTGAACAGCGTTCCGACCGATTCGATTTTCAGGTCGGGATACTGATAGAGCAGCCCTTCATTAATCCGGTTCAGCATGAACGAGTTGTCCGTTACCACGAACTTGTCGCCCACGGCCGGCACCAGCACCACGTTTTTATCGTAGCGGATGATGCAGAACTGATCGGGGATTACCTCGAACTTCTGCGGTTCGACTTCGCGGAACAGCGGGCTTTTAACCAGCGGATACCGTGCAATTTCCATCGCTTCATCGAACGTAATGGGACGGTCTGGTATCACCCGATACTGCGGAAGGCCGTGCCATGTTGATTGCCCTTGTGCGTAGCCGAGGTCGTGTTCCATTATTCCATGTGCCATGTTTTCCTTCTTTCTGCCCTGTTGGGCGTTGTTTATAAAATCGGTGCATCTTCTTCACTGATTAAAATTTCCCCGCAGTACGGGCAGAGGCTTTCATCTTCATTTTCATCAACCTCGAACCATCCTTCACAGGTTTCACAAAATTTATTTACTCTGCACATTTTTTGATCTCCTTTTCGGGCGTTATTGATTTCTGAGAAATTCGCTATTCTTTTCGCGTATTTGTTTTGCCAATGATTCGAGTTTTTTTGCGAGCGTTTCAACGTCTTCTGCGGTCTCGTTTACAGCGCATTTCATCAATTCGTCTTCAATATCGAACGTAATCCAGCAATCGGTCAGATCTGTAAAATAGACGCGCAGTGATAAAGGTTTTTCTGTAGACGTATTGGTTCTTCGGTCGTAATCGTAAAATTCAACGAACCCATGACATTCGGCTTCTTCAAAAAGCCACTGCATATTGTCTTCTACTGCGAACATCATTGCTTTTGATAAATCAAACCGTTCAAGCGCGTTATCAACAACCCACTCTGTGTTAAGTTCTTTTCGGAAATATCGTTTCGGATTCATCGTCGTTCCTTTCTGTTGGTTATACCTTGTACCTCAAAAAATATTCTGTGGCCGAATGCACCAGAATCAGGTGCGTTTTGGTTTTGAAATAGTCATACGGATTGTACAAATCCAAGCTCAGCGCCCGATACAGTTCCGGAAGATGTTTCTTTACCAGCTGATTCAGAACCGGCCG
>JAKQSH010000367.1 GCA_029570245.1 Deltaproteobacteria bacterium
GTTGATGATGTTCAGAAGATCGGCGGTCTGCATGGCATTGCCGAAATCGTCCCATATGATATTCAGCCCTTCCGCACTCACCTGCCAGGCTTCTGCAATCAGTTCCGCGTCCGAAAGCGAGCTGTAACGGTGAAAATATCCGGATGGTTCCAGATGTTCCGGCACCGCGCCCAGAGCCTGCGGCAGAACGGCCAGCGCCGCAGCAACGGTTTCGGAGTCTTCGTCCGTCCATTTCAGCGCCGCCGCCCAGCAGTCGATATCTTCGCCGCAGTCGGCTTGAGTAAACGCCTCGCTGCGCGCCTCGGAAACGGCCGACAGAGTGGAGTCCGACGCCAGCGCCTGACGCAACTCGGCCACTTCGTCGAAAAGCGTCAGCAGATAAAAGTTTTTGTCCTGGACAAAATTTCCGCTTTCTGCTGACGAGTAATCAGGGTCAAAAGGCTGCATGTCCAGCGGCGTTTCCGGCGCGCATAGCGAAGGGTCGATGCCGATCATTGATTCGCTCCACTCCTGAAACTCGGCGCTTTCCGCTTCACTTTCCGGGTCGCTGTCGCTTTCCTGTACAGCATCGTCCTCAAACTCATCCTCGGTCGAATCCGTGTCTCCGTCGCTTTCGGTCTCGGCGCTCTCAGAAAGTTCAGAAATTTCGGCATCTCCATCCGGGATATCGCTTCCTGTGTCGTCTTCTCCGCTGCAGCCGTTCAGCAAAAAAAGAACCGCAACAATAATCATTGCCGGAAACAGACGGGATTTCATGGTTTAACCTCCACAGACTGAAACAAACAGGATTCTCCGGGAAAATATTCTTCATTAATTCTGATTCAATAAGATTAATGCAGTATCGTCTGCAGGTCAACAGCCCGGCGCGAATTAACCGGAAACTGACGTTTTCGGAAAAATATTAAAATATCGAAGAACCGGCTTCTGCAATGGATTTGACGATTGACGGTAAATAAGTATGATTGCCAGTTAATGAAAGCCATCTCGATTGCAGAGCGGTTTTTCTGCATCGAGTTCCGTCGGCACATCTTGACAAAGGATTTCAGCAGCTTTGATTTCGGAAAGAATCAGAATTCAGGCATACATCACACTGCTGCTCATGGCTGCTGTCTGGGTTGCGGCAGGCCTGGATTTTGTTTCTTTCGAACACAAATGGAACAGCAGGCAGCAGACCTATCTGCATTTTTCAAAATGCGGCGAAAATCTTTCGATTTTCCTGACTCCTTCTCACGATGAAAACATTCTTGAAACCGGAAAATATGTAAAGCCCGCAGCGGCGGATGTCTGTCAGATGCTGTCTCAAATGAGACACAACAATCTGTCCTGTCCCCAGGACAGATCAGTTATGGTAGAATCTTCCATACGACAGTGTTTTTCTGTCTCTGATATTGCGACATCTGCCGGAGCACACGTATGCAACTATGCACCCAAACATTCCCCGCCAGCCGATATGGTCTGAAATCCTCTTCTGTTTTCTGAAAAATAAGTTGTTCAGCTGTCTCAGCCGTTGGTTTTCGAAAGCGTTGCAATGTCGCTGCGTCACAGTCATTTAATTCTGGCCCTTCTGCTGGCTCTGCCTGTCGCCGTCGTAACCTTGTATTTGTTCCGGCCCGATAAGGCTGTGCCGGACGATTGCCGCATGGTTCCCATTGAGCGCTGGCGTAACGGTGAGCCGAAAACGCTGACCTGCGACTGGGTGAAGAATAACATCGAATACGCCAGATACTGCGCCATCAAACCCGACGGCAAAGAGGCCGGTTGCTGGGTAACGCGCAACGGCGAACCCTATGAAGGCGACGTTGTCGAATGGTACGTTTACGGCAGAATGCCCGATCCGCAGGCGGCTTACGGAGTGGCGCGGGCCATAATGCGTTTTTCCCGTGGACAGCCGGACGGCGTCTGGCTGAATTATTATCCGAACGGAAAACTTATGAACGAAACCGTTTTCGAAAATGGTAGAAGCAAGGAAGTAAGACTTTACGACCAGTCCGGCAAGCTGGTGAGGAAAAACAGCTTTTCTTACCCTTAAGGAAGCACAATGAATCGAAAAATAAAAGCTTCGCTGATATCCATCTGTTCAGATGTTCTTATGATAAGCATCAAGGCGGTGCTGGCGTCCCTCAGCGGCAGCGCGGCGCTTCTGGCCGACGCTTATCATTCGCTGTCCGATCTTTTCGTTTCCATATCGGTGCTGACAGGAGCCGCTTCCCGTTCGTATGTCGAAAAACGGGCGGAGGCCTGCGCTCAATCGCAGACTGAAACCGGCACGCAGACCGCGACAGAAGAAACCGGCAGCGAACAGAGCGCCGCGACTGATGAGGCACAGAGCGAAAGCGCACGTAAAAACGCGCCGGGCTACTGGATAGAGGCCGGAATCGCCTACATAATTTCTCTGGTGATACTGTATCTGCCGGTCGAAATCATAAGCGGCCTGGCCGACAGCGGATCATACGAAATCAGAAATACGTGGATTGCAGTCATCGGAGTGGTTCTCTGCATAATCATTGCATATTTTCTTTCACGATTCAAAATTCAGGTCGGAGCCGAAACGGATTCTCCGGCACTGGCGGCAGACGGTTACCATACCCGCATGGACATGTTCAGCTCAATCGCCGTCCTGTTTTCGCTCATGGGGCATCAGATCGGCATCAGGCTTGATCCGCTGGTGGCCATAATCATAGCCGTACTTATCGGAATAACCGGACTGGAGCTTTTCATAACGTCCGTCATGGGGTTTGTACAGAAAACCAGCCTGCGCGATCTTTCGCTGTGGGGCAGGATAAACGCCGGAGCCGACCGTGCTTTTTCTTATACGGTCATGCGGTTTACCGGGCGCAGCGTTTCGTTGTCGGAATTCAATCTGGTCGGGCGTTTTTCGCCGCATAAATTCCTGACTCCGCGACGCCTGGCGCTCTGGCTGTTTCTGGCGTCGGCGCTGTGGTTTTCCAGTGGTCTGACCACCATCGCCCCTGATGAGATCGGCGTAAAATTCCGCTTCGGACGCATTGTTGACGGCGAAATCAGGCCCGGCCTGGCCTATGGCTTGCCGTGGCCGCTCGAAAAAATAGAGCGTGTCAACATGACAAAGATTTACGGCGTCGAACTGGGTTTCCGCACCGATCAGAAGGCCGAAGGCAGTTTCACTTCCACACTGTGGGAAGCCACGCATACGGTTGACGGATACAGAAAAGAAAGGACGGAATCGGTCTCGCTGACCGGCGACGAAAACATCGTGGATTTCAGCCTGGTACTGCATTACCGCCCGCTGAATGCAGTGGTTCCGTTCTATAAGGTCAACAACATCGACGAAGTTCTGCGCGGCCTTCTCGAATCCGGTATGCGCCGGGTTGTGGCAGTCAAAAACGCCGATCAGCTGCTGGTTGAAGACCGGCAGGCGATTCTTACGGAAATAAAGAATGAACTTTCGGAAGAAGTCAAACGCCTGGAACTGGGCGTCGAGATTATGGGAGTCTACTGCCATGACCTGCATCCGCCGCTTGAAGTGGTGGAGGCCTTCCGCAGCGTCTTTTCGGCGCGCGAAGAAAAAGCGCGTCTGCTGAACGAGGCCGAAAGCGCACGCAATGCATCCCTGCCGCAGGCTCGCGCCGACAGCAGACGCAAACTGCTTGAAGCCGAAGCCTTCGAGCATGAGCAGAAGGAACACTCCGGCGGCGACGCGGAAAATTTCAGGCTTAAGGCTGAAGCGTACCGAATCGCTCCGGGGGTCACATCTTACCGTTATTACATAGAAACAGCCGAAAAAGGCATGGCCGGAAAGAAAAAAATCATTGCCGACCCGGACGCCAACCGGGGCGGGTACAATCTGTGGTTTTTCGCGCCTGAAAAACTGGGCGGAATCAGCGGCATAAAAGGAGAACGATAATGAAAAAGGCGCTGGCGGCAATCGGAGCACTCATAATTCTGATTTATATCATCGGCACTTCTTTTGTCACCGTTCACGAAAGCGAAGTGGTGATAATCACGCTTTTCAATCGTCCGACACGCATAGTCGATCAGGCCGGTCTGACGCTGAAATGGCCCGACCCCATTCAGACGGCCATCCGCCTTGACCACCGGTTGCAATCGCTTGATTCCAATCTGGGAGAATATCTGACGCGTGACAAGAAAAACCTGGTGGCGAGCAGCTTCATCATATGGCGCATAGCCGACCCGGAGCGGTTCATTCAGAGCGTGCGCAACAGCGCAGGCGCGCAGCGCAGGCTTTCCGACCTTGTAAGCTCGGAAATTGGCGTCGCCATCGGCGAATACCAGTTGAGCGATTTTCTCAATACCGGCAAGGAAGGCTCGAAGATCGGAGAAATATGCGATAATGTTCTGAAGAAAACCGCACCGCAGTCAATGAATGATTTCGGCGTCGAACTGGTGGATGTGCAGTTGCGCCGCCTGGGATTCCCCAGCCAGAACCTGCGCTCTGTATACGACCGCATGAGCGCCGAACGTGAGCGCATAGCCAAAAAGTACCGCGCCGAGGGCGAGGAGGAAGCCTCCAACATCCGTTCGCAGACTGACAAGGAAGTGCGTGAACTGCTGGCGCATGCCTATCGCGAATCACAGATAACGCGCGGGCGCGGGGAGGCCGAAGCCATCAAAATCTACGCCGAAGCATTCTCGAAGGACCCCGGCTTCTACAAAATGATGCGTACTCTCGAAGCCTACAACAAACTCATGGACGAGAAAACCACTCTTATACTCTCGGCGGAGTCTCCGCTGTTCAAATATCTCGAAAATCCGCCGGAGGGAAACTGAAATGAGCGAGGAAAAGACGCTTAAGCACACCTTCCGCCATGCGCGGAAGATTCTGCTGGCTTCGCTGGCGCTGCTGTTTCTGCTTTATCTGGCCAGCGGCATCTACGCGCTCAAACCGGAACAGACCGGAGTTCTGATGCGTTTCGGAAAAATTGTGGCCGACGATATTCAGCCCGGCATACATTACCATCTGCCATGGCCTTTTGAATCAGTGTCGCGCCCCAACACCAGGGAAATCCGCTCACTGGAACTGACTTTCAGAAACGACGAAGCTGCGGAAGAAGACGATTACGAAGGCGGTCAGCTGCTGACCGGCGACGAGAATATTGTTCTGCTTACGCTGCTGGTTCAGTACACCATAAAATCTCCGGCCGATTACCTGACCGGCTCCGAATACCCTGAATACATCCTGTCCCGCCTGATTCAGGCCGAAAGCGTCAGATTGTTTGCCAGCATGTACATAGACGACATTCTGACAACCGGGCGCAACAGCATTCAGAGTGAACTGAAGCAGAAAGTGCAGAAATCCTCCGATGGAATCGGTCTGGGAATACAGCTGGTCTCGGTGCAGATGCAGGCTGTGGAGCCTCCGCCGCGCGTGGCGCACTCATTCAAAGATGTAGCCTCGGCCCGCGAAGACATGCACAAAATGCTTCAAAAAGCCAACGGTGAACGCAACCGCCGCCTGCCGGAGGCCCGCGCCCAGGCTGAGCGCTCCATAAAAGAATCCGAAGCTCAGGCCAGCGAAATGATCGAAATGGCGCGCGGTGACGCCGAGAAGTTTCTGTCGGTATGGGACGAATACCGCAAGGCGCGCAGCGTTACGGCTCATCGCATATACATGGAAACCGTCGAAAACGTTCTGACGCGGGTAAAGAAGCATATCGTAAACCCCAACGCAGAGCGTAAGGCAGGAAACGGTATGCGCTGATATTTCAGCTGCATTACTGCCTTAACGTTATTGAGCGCTAACCTTCGTCGCTTGCGCCATGCTGCCGGCAAGAATGAATATCCGTTAATTTTTTTGTGGTATTTTTATTTTTTCTGCTGTATGGTACAGCCCCTTTGTCGGGTCGTTCTCCGACTGTCTGCGAAGACGGCGTCCGAGGATCGCGGTATGTCGCCGCTCGCATACAGTCAGTGGATTTTTTGTTGCCTGGCTTCCAGGAATATGTATTCTATAGACGTGGTGGTTTTCCGGTTTGGAGAACAGAAGAATCTCTGCCGGAAACGCATGGATTTTTTTCCGTCTTTTGTGGTTCCATTATCACTGCCGGCCTGCGGAGAAGAAGGCTGCAGCAAGGGCGCGTTCAATTTAATACTCAGGGGGATTTAATGCGACGACGCCCGTTCGATGAGTTTCCATATGGATGGAAGCGATAAAGTTCCCGGATATTTTTATATTATTTTTTACTGACCCGTTCCGACATCGAATGTGTTTCCGTTCGTGAAACCCAATTTCGAGAAACCGATGTGATGGTTCTTTTTCTTTCAGTCGCTGATGCAGCGAAGTAAATACATCCGACGGGCTTTACGGCCCACTGCTCTTTTAACAATGGGAACTGACGGACGACACCGGTTGTCCGTCGATTTTTGTTCAACCTCAATGAATCAGGATTCTGGGAAAGTTACAGAGCAATGAAAGAAACAAAAACTATTGACAGATATCTTACAGAAGAGGAACTTGAGAAAATCAAGCAGTTCTCCAAAGACAAAGAAACACCTTTTCTGATTGTGAATCTTAAGAAAATCGAAGAAAACTACGACAATCTACATAGGTTGATGCCTTTCGCGAAAATCTATTACGCCGTAAAAGCAAATCCCATGGACGAGGTCGTAAAAACGCTGGCGAAGAAGGGCTCTTGCTTCGATGTCGCTTCGATATACGAAATCGACCAGTGTCTGGGTCTGGGAATTCCGCCTGAGCGCCTGAGCTACGGCAACCCGATCAAAAAATCGGAGCATGTCGCTTACGCCTATAAAAAAGGCATCCGTCTTTTCGCGACGGATTCACTGGAAGATATCCAGGGAATCGCCAAAAACGCTCCGGGATCGAAAGTCCTCTTCAGAATCATCCTTGAAGGCGGTAATGCCGACTGGCCGCTGTCGAGAAAATTCGGCGCGCACCCGGACATGATTTATCATCTCATTCTAAAAGCCAGCAAAATGAACCTGGAACCTTACGGATTGTCTTTCCATGTCGGATCGCAGCAGCGCGACATCGGCGCCTGGGACAACGCCATCTCGTTCTGCAAATATCTGTTCGACGCGCTGAAACAGCACAAAATAAAGCTCAAAGCAATCAATCTGGGCGGCGGATTCCCAACCGACTACATCCATCCGACGCATCCGCTTGAAACCTACACCAAATACGTCACCAGATTCCTGCAGGAAGACTTCGCCGACGATTTCCCCGAAATCATCATCGAGCCGGGCCGCTCAATGGTCGGCAACAGCGGAGTCATGGTGACTCAGATCGTTATGATTTCCAGAAAATCCAGCCTTGACAAGAACAAATGGCTGTATCTGGACGCCGGAAAATTCAACGGCCTGATCGAAACCATCGACGAGTCGATCAAATATCCCATTTTTTGGGAGCACGCCCAGAAATCCGACCGCAACACAGAGAAGGTCATCATCGCCGGCCCGACCTGCGACAGCATGGACATCATGTACGAGAAATATCAGTACAAATTCCCTAAAGGCATGAAAGAGGGCGACAAGATGTTCATTCTTTCGACCGGCGCTTATACGCTGTCTTACTGCTCGGTATACTTCAACGGCTTCCCGCCGATGAAGGGCTACATTCTCAAGTAATACAGCCCCTTCAAAAAATCTTAAGAACAGAAAGCTTTGCGGAATTCGCAAAGCTTTCTGTTTTTATATGGCGTAAAAACGGCCTGCCTACAGCCGATGCATACACTCAAATGCCGCATGCGACAGCTTTCCATTTGAGAATAGCCCCGTGAAGTGATACATAATGACGCAGCACGTTATGGCCGCTTCCGGCGGCTCTGCATGGAGAGGTACAATGAACTGGGTCTGCGGAATTCTTACGGCGCTGCTGCTGATGGTAATTGCACTCTGGGTGCTGATTGAGATAGCCCGGCGTTATTTTCATGTTCCCTACCCGGAGTCCGAACGGCACTGGGCGGAAACCGTTGACGGTTTCAGGCTGGCCTTATATCGCCGGCGGCCTGAAAAGCAGCTCTTTGCTCTTCCGATTGTTCTGTGTCACGGTCTTGGAGCCAACCGCTACGATCTGGACTGGCCGCAATGCTCTTTGGCCCGCTATCTGTGCGACGCCGGTTTTGACGTGTGGGTCTGCGAACTGCGCAATGCCGGGCAGAGCGACAAGCCGCGTTTATGGAACAGACTGAGCGGGCGCTACAGTTTCGACGATCTGGAACAGAAGGATGTTCCGGCCATAATCGGAAAAGTGCTGGAAGTCACCGGTGCGCCGCAGCTTCTCTGGACAGGCCACAGCATGGGCGGCATGCTGGCTTATGCCTATCTTGGGCGCGGCGGAGATAAAATCGCCGCCGCCGTCGCCATCGCATCTCCTGCGTATTTCGACGGCTACGACTGGGCGCGTCCGATGTTCGGCATGGTAAAAAGAACAAGCTGGCTGCCCATGTACAATCAGGTTTTCGCCGCCCCTCTGCTGGCTCTGTGCCTCGATTTCTTCATTCCCGAACTTCTGAGGCGCTCGGCCAGTCTGGAGAATCTGGGCAGATATGCCGCGCGTCGCATGATTGTGAACGTGGCGGCCAACGTCTCTACGCCGCTGGGGCGGCAGTTCGTTCACTGGATCGAAAGCGGGCGCTTCGATTCATTTGACGGAAAAACCAACCACCACGACAATTTTTCCCGTATCCGCACGCCTTTTGCTTTCATAAGTTCAACCGGAGACGGACTGGTGTCTCCCGAAGGTGTGCAGAAAATATGCGACAGCATTTCCAGCACCGTGAAAGTTCACAGAATTTACGGAAAGCAATTCGGCGGGCTTTGTGATTACGGACACGGCGACCTGGTGCTGACTGAGAATTCCAGGAAGGAAGTTTTTCCTTTCATTCGCGATTTTCTGAAGGAACACACGCCGTAGAGATAAAAACGCGCTGATATTCTGCTCCTGACGATTTGCAAACGAAACATTCTTTCGGTTCCCGAATCGACCGTTTTCATTTGATTTCATAAAAATTACAAAAAACGACGGCACGCTGTTGCACATGCAGAAAGCGTCGTTATGGTATGAACAAGGAAGAAATTCCATAAGTACGAATCCAAACCCCAACCGGAGGATAATACCATGAGCGAAGAGAGCATCCGCATTCCGTTAATCGGCGAACCAGCCCCGGCATTCAGAGCCAACACAACCAACGGTCCGATCAATTTTCCCGAAGATTACAAAGGAAAATGGGTTATTCTGTTTTCGCATCCGGCGGATTTCACGCCGGTCTGCACCACCGAATTTATGAGCTTTGCAGCCATCCAGGACGATTTGAAGAAGCTCAATACCGAGCTTATCGGACTCTCAATAGACAGCAATTACAGCCACATCGCATGGCTGCGCACCATCAAGGAGAAGGTCAAATTCCGCAACTGGTCCAACGTTGACATAACCTTCCCTGTCATAGCCGACCTTAAAATGGATGTCGCAAAAAAATACGGCATGCTGCAACCCGCAGCCAGTGAAACTCAGGCGGTGCGCGCAGTGTTCTTCATCGACCCCAAAGGCATCATGCGCGCGCTGATTTACTATCCGCTGTCGAATGGCCGCAACTTCGATGAAATCGTGCGCCTGCTAAAGGCCATGCAGACCTCCGACAAATACGGCGTTGCTACACCCGCCGACTGGCGTCCTGGCGAAGACGTCATAATTCCGCCGCCGGGAACCGCACAGCTCGCCAAAGAGCGTGTAGCCGAGCACGGCGACAAATGCGTGGACTGGTTCCTGTGTTTCAAAAAGCTCGACCAGTAAAAAAATGAATCCCTCATAGACAAAGCCCGGATCATTGAGTTGATCCGGGCTTGTTTTCATGCCCCCGGAATAAGCTCCGGGGCTTTCTGCGATTAGACTGTCAACCTCCGTCAGAATGTCATCTGCATCAGCAGGCGCAGGCGGACATCATGTTTGGTGTCTGCTGCAACTTTTTCCTGCCACAACAGGCTGACATCACTTGTCAGTTTAAGATGCTTGCCCAGAGGATAGCCGTTGATGCCCAGCGAAAGTTCGTTGTCGTTCTCAAGCACACCGGCGCCCTTGTAAGCGCTTTCAAGCTCGGCCAGTTCGGCTTCGTCGGCTGCGCCGTCAAGTATGGCCTGAGTGCGGGCCTGAACATCTTTGCGGTAATCGGAGCCGACGTTTACATGAGAATAGCGCATCACTATTTCGAGATAACGTTCGATCAGATAACCGCTCTGCAGCACCAGGCCCAGCATGGCGTAATTGAAGTTTCCATCAACTTCCGGCGAACCGTATTCGTCGCTCTTGTCGTAAAAGCCGGTCCAGAAAGTAGTAAGAAAAGACCATCCGTAAGCCTTCATCATAAGTTCAAGGCCGGTGCGCATGGCGAAATCGCGGTATGCTTCCGGGCGCGGATCGTAGCTTAAACCCAGACCGGCGGAGCAGCGGAAATTCGTCTTTTCCCAGTCGGTTTCCGTAGTGACATCAATGCCGTTGTAGTTATATGCATAATGTCCGACCAGCTCAGGATGAATTTTGTCGATGTCGTCGTTGTCTTCCGAAAGTATCATGGGCTGCAGCATTTTTTCTTTCGAAACTTTCGCCAGACCGGCGTCGTAGCTGGGCCGCGAAGGCGCACCGGTGTAAATGCCGAATTCGTATTCATGCTCGCCAGGTTTGTCAAGGCCGTTGTGCAGAGTAAGACCAACCTGGCGTTCGCTGCCGAAATATTTGGGGCCGATGGAAAAATCCACCAGCGCCTGATTGGTCCAGCTGTTCATGCGCAGGCGCGTAAAACCGACGTAAGTCGAACCAAGGCGCAGTTGGGCGTGGGTATGGAATGAATAATCCACAAAGGCATCGACCACGTCGATTTTTCCCGGCACCATTTCGAAGCTGAACTTATAGGTGAAGTCGGGAGTGAAAAGATTGCCTGAAATACCGGGCTGAATGTGTTTGAAGGTGATGTAATTGCTGTGCGGACCTTCGTCTTCGACTTTCGTCCAGGTTGATTCATAGACCATCTGCACCGCCAGTCCGAATTTTATCGAAGCCAGGCCGTCTTCGCTCTTAAGAACGAAAGGCTTGATTTTCAACGGTTTTTCAGGTGCCGCAGCGGGTTTCTGTTCTGCGACAGCCGGAGAAGGGGTGACAGCTTCATCCGCCGCAACGGCTTCCGCAGCAAATGAAAAACAGGTCAGGATGGATATTGTTACAGATAAGAACACAGCTGGCAGGCAGGTATTGCGCAATCCTTCTTTTCTCATAACAGTTCCCCTTTCAGGCTATGAAAATGAATAAGAAGAAAAAAGTACTTACCGGAATTTTTTTTGTTCTGGCATTGTCCACGCTGTGATAAGCACCGGATATTCCGTCATAAAACCCCTTGGAACACCAGTGGGAGACATTCTACTGCATTATCCGGGTTGTGTAAACAGGAGAAAACAGGTAATTCTGCCCGGCGGAAAAGGGTACTGCAATACCATAAAAAAAGGGAAGACGAAGGTCTTCCCTTTTTATTCCCATGAAAAAACCGTTTTATTGAGACAGAGCGGCCAGAGCTGCGAAAGCCGCAGCGGCGTGATCGGCGTCAGGCAGGCCCGGAGCTTCGTAGCCGTCACCTTCGAGATCGACGAAAATCGGGTTGGCGATTGTAAGTACCGGCTGAGACGGAGAAACCGGCGCAAGGCGCTTCTGCGGCGCTCCGGCCAGCACCACTATCCATGAATCCTTATCGACCGTAAGATCGAAGGAAGAATCATAACGGACTACGCCGCTCTGCAACTGATCGGCGTCCACCGCCGCCACGATGTCGCCGTTGACGACGACGCGTATCCAGTCAAGCGGCATCCAGGTTGGAGCCTGAACTTTTACATGCAGTTTAAAGGAACCGTCGCCGCCCAGATCGGCGGTGTCGCCGATTTCGGCTTCACCGACGTTCATTGTGACGAAGGGGCCGCTTGCGGCCTGCACACGCAGATTCTTTATGGCGTCCACGAACATGTCTTCGGTAACGAGTGATGGATCGTCTTCGCCGGTGCGGATGAACGAACGCGCGTCACCGGGGCAGGAATCGTTATGACAGTCGGAGACTGCGGTTCCGGCCTTGTGCGCACCCTGATTGAAGAAGCTGAACCAGTCTGCAAGAGAGTAATTGAGAGCGTCGCCGACATCATTTGCGTTTATCAGCTCCATGGCGTCCCAGTTGAAATCGAAGTCGCCGGCCTCAAAAGAATCAACGCCGACTATCGGGTCGTAACTGAAGGTGTTGAAGAAACCCTGCGAGTTGGAGCGCGGATGGTTGATCTGGATGATGCGCGATTCGTATATTTCGCGCATCTGCTGCCAGATGGCCGGATACTGCGGGTTGTTTTCAAGCGCGCAGCCGGTGGAATCGTAGTCGCCGAACCACTGCACGCCGAAATACGTGTCGCGATCTGGGCGGGGAGTGATTGGGAACCCGTTGGAGTGCGCCGCGATTGGAGAGACTTCGTCGCCGGCAATAAGGGATATGTACTCGCGAACGCCGACTTCATCAACATAGGGGTCAAGAACCGAAATCACGTCGTGATCGGTAATAGGCATGCGTTCCAGACCGACGGCGGCCAGTTGCGTCACACGATCCTGAACCGGCACTACGGCGTCGATGCTGCGTTCGGTGTGAATGTGCAGGTCGCCCGCCACCCATCCGCTCGAATCGACGGAACGTTCGAGGAAACAATCCAGCTCGAAGTTCGCCCCGGCAGCCAGGCTTATGCTTTCCTGACAGATTTCATACTCGTAGCCGCGACTGACGGTAATGGTGTATTCGCCCGGCTCGAGCAGGAAAACTCCTTCGCCGGATGCGGTGAATTCGCGGCGGATGATGCCGGATTCCGCAGCGGCGTTCTGCCCGGCCTGAACCGAAATGCGGGCCGGAATGCGTTCTTTTACGGTGCCGTCGAAATGGTCGCCGCCTACGGTGTAGGTGATCCGGCCGGTGGCGGGAACCTCGATATCGGCTTCAGTTGCGGCGTCGGCGTTTACACTGACCGACAGTGTGCCGTCAGTCCAGGGACGTCCAAGTTGCCCGATGCGCAGCGTATAATCTCCCGGAGGAAGCTTGAGTTCGTTGACTCCCACTCTGGCATGGGCGAAACCGGCAACTTTTCCATTGGAATCCACAGCTTCGAGTTCGAAAATTTCTTCGGCGTCCTGTTCGTCAGCAACGCTGACTGTGACATTCAGCGTTCCGATTGCAGTCTGACGCAGCTGAGCACAGGTCTGCTGAATGCCGGAAATGCTGTCGGCCACGATGAAATAACGGGTATAAGAACGGCTGTTGCCGCCTTTGACGCGGTCGTCGGAGAATCCCATGTAAGGCAGAATGTCCGCCAGGTCGGTTGCGATGGTTAACTGACCTTCTTTGGGCATGAAACCGTAGGCGATATCTCTGCCGTCGGGTCCGACTTTGTTTGACACCGCCATCTGAACATCGAAGGCTCCGTGTGCTGCAAGACCGTTGACGCCCCAGCCGAATCCAGGAGTAAGAATTCTGACACGGTTGCTCCAGACGATGCCGTCGCCCAGGTCGATGTCCGAACGGTCTTCAGGAGTAATGGTGGTGGTGATTTCGACATAATTCACGTCTGGATACAGCACATAATCCAGAACAACGGCGGACGGCACGCAAGCCAGCGGCAGTGCGAAATCGACAATGGGAATTCCGGCCAGTACACCGGTGGCGCGCACATGGGCTTTTTCCCCGCTTTCGCCGTCGTCAATAATTTCCACTTTTTCGGGTCTGAAGGCTTTGATGAAGCCGGTGATCGGCGAGATTTCATCAATCATATCATAGCCTTCACCTTCACGCAGCACGTCGGCGTCTATGATTGAACCGCCGTATGGCACCCAGCTGCGCGAAGGACCTTCGTCCTGAATTATGAAGCGTACTTTCGAATTTTTCAGCAAAAAGTCACCGGCTCTGGCGGCGGCATCCGGTCCGCCGATGGCGGGCTGACCCTCGCCGAGCTTGACGGCCAAGAGATCACGCTCCGGCAGTTGCTCGGTATCTTCGGCGTTTTCTCCATTCTCGGATTCTTCGGATAACTCGGCGTCACCGTCGGTATCGTTTTCTCCGTTGTTTTCACTTTCGGATACATCGTCGTCCGAATCGCCGTCGGCTGGAACTTCGTCGTCGTCGCCCGAAGAACAGGCGAACATGAACAGCACGAACAGCAGCAGGGCTAAGAGATAAGCCGTCTTTTTCATTGATCCTTCTCCTTACTTCTCATTTCAGAAAGACAGAGATTCAGAAGTGCTGAAAAACAGCAGACATACAAACAAAGTGAAAAATACATTAGAATTGTATGAGGCGTTTGTCAAACGGATATTAACCCCGAAAGCTTTCAAACAGCTTGAATTAATGAAAATTAATGGTTGCAGGGAATTTTTCATTTGTTTCAGTGAACGTCCAGTGACCGGAATTTTCGGGCGGAGCTTGCAGACTGACTGCACTGGCAGTTAACATTTGATCAGCCTGTAAAAATCTGAAATCACATGGAGAAAAAAATGTCTGCGGTAAAAGCGTTCAATTTTGCTGTTCTGTTTGTTTTTGCAGTGCTGTTTTTCGCCTGTGGAGAAAGCGGAGACGATAACGTCATCCAGGATGACGGCGACACCGATTCTCTGGAAATGCCTGAGGAAGATGCGATTGAAGCAGAAGACGCGGAAAGCGCGGAAAGCGCGGAAACCCATGAAATTTCGGACGAGGATGCGGAAAACAGCAATCCTTACGGAATAAGCTGGACGTCGTGTTCGCTGGAAGAGGGCGCAGATGACGGACTGGCGTTATGCGCATCGGCCATGCTGCCGCTTGTATACGAACCATTGGGCGAGAAGCGCATTGAGATTGGAGCCAAATGCTGGAAACCGGAAGGCGAGAGCAAGGCCCAGTTATGGCTTCTTCAGGGCGGTCCAGGCGGTTCCGGTATGATGACATTCGAGCCTTTCATGCGTGAGATACGCAAGCTGTATGCAGAACTCGAAATATGCACCATCGACCATCGCGGAGTCGGATATTCGAGCCTGTTGAAATGCCCGGAGCAGGAAGACCCCGACAGCGAAGGAGGCGCATACATATATGCAAGCGAGTGGGACGCCTGCATCGACTATCTGAACAAAACATATGGGGATGATCTTAAAGCCTATTCCACCAGCAATGCCGTGCGCGATCTGGCGACTTTCATAGACGCCACCCGCGAAAGCGGCAAAAAAGTGTTTGTCTGGGGCGGTTCGTATGGAACATATCTGGTGCAGCGTTATCTGAGTCATTTTCCGAATCAGGCTGATGGAGTCGTAATGGACGCCATTCACGCCTGCAGCCAGCCGGCCATCGCTTTCCCCAAATGGTATAACGGCGTCGGCAAACAGCTTTTCGAATATTGCGCCGAAGACGAGTTCTGCAGATCAAAACTGGGCGACGATCCGTGGGCCCGCCTGGAAGCCGTGCACAAATCTCTCGATAACGGGCATTGCTCGCAGTTGCAGCTCGACCGTGCCGGGCTGGCTTATATTCTTGGCTGGCTGACATGGTACTATCCGATCAACAGCATTGTCCCCGCCATTGTTTATCGCCTCGAACGCTGCGAGTACAACGATATGCTGGCCATAGTGAACATGTACAACAATCTTTTCGGCGGCAACGGCGATCTGCTGGGGCTTGACGGCGCGTGGTGGTCGCAGGTGCTGAACGCCAACATTTCCATGTCTGACCAGTATTGGGGTGAGGAGTTCGAAGGTGTCGATCTTGACGCATATTTTGCAGCGATGAAAGATGAAGTTCTGGTGGGCAACTGGGGTACCAAAGAAGAATACGAAATGTACCAGAAGTGGCCCAAATATGAAGACCCGCTGGCAAACACGCTTCCCGACAGCGACATTCCTGTTCTGATGCTTCAGGGAGCAATCGACGGCGCCACTCCGCACGAGCAGGCCGCAGTTCTGGGCGAACATCTGAAGGGCGAGCATCAGAACTACATTCTGTTCCCCTATTCCGCCCACGGCGTGATGTCCGACTCATTCACTTCAGCCGACGAAGCGACATGCGGCATGAAAATTTTCATGGAATTTCTGAAAAATCCCGAAGTTGACCCCGACACATCCTGCATTGCGGAAATTCCGCCGCCTTTCTTTGAAGGCAATCAGAATATTGCACAATATGCCATCGGCTACGACGATCTGTGGGAAAACGGAGAAACGACTCAGAAACAGAGCGTAGAATCGCAGGATTTAACGCTCAGGCTGCCGCCGCCGGAATTGCGCAGAATGCCGTATTGACGAAAAGCTCAATCGGCGCGCGAAGCGCGCCGCCAGCAAATGATGGCTGCGTCGGATTGAATAAAAACTAGAATGCGTCAGGCTATCTGGCTGTAAGAACATGTCAGATGCGGCGAGGCGAATTTCAGGGAGAGATACCGATTAGTTTGCGAATGCCGCTCAGGAATATATTGTAACTTTGGGATCGGTTCCCCTCTTCCCGCAATTCCGCGCCAATGGCACGAGCACCGCTTATTTTCTGATAAAGCGGGACCAGCTTTCTTAGTTCGTCTGACGGACTTGACAGTTTGTCAGGGTTACGGTACTTGCGGGAATTCTGTTGTTTCTTCAGATTTCTTACTCTCATAGCTGTTTCTACAGCCTGAAGGTCTCCAAGAAACCATGACTCCAGTTCCCTGCAAGAAATGCGAATCAGGCAATCTGATTTTCCGCTCTGATTGCATAATTCTCTAAGATGAGCTTTCACCACTTTGCAATCGGCTGAGTCCTGATCCCTTACAATAACGAATCTGGCTTGTGGGTCCTGCCAAGCCCGAAGTTTTCTCGGAATGGATTTTTCAAGGTCGGATTTGCCGCTGTGTGGAATCGCCATGTATTCCACTCCGGGGAACATACGAGGCATAAGACCGTCCAGCAGTTCCTTCATGGATTGTTCTTCGAGAAGAAACACCAGCTTCATATCAAAGCCCCGTGTTCTCGAAGAAACCCTGTTTCCAAAGTTCCCCTGGAAAGTCGCCTTCCTCCACCAGAGCGCGTATTTGTTTGTTATCACACAAGCGTTTGATGCTCGTGTACCCGTTCTGTTTATTCAACCAGAAGATTTCCTCCAGTTTAACGCCATTGAGCAAGTCCGGTGAATGTGTGGACACGAACACCTGTCCACCACGCCTTGCGTAAAGTCTGAATTCCTCAGCCAGTTCCTGTAAAAGCTTTGGGTAAAGCTGATTTTCAGGTTCTTCGACACAAAGCAGTGGGTGGGGAGATGGGTCATATAACAGAACCAGATACGTAAACATTTTTATAGTACCGTCTGAAACGTATCGCGCCACGAAAGGGTCTTTGAATGCACCGTCCTGAAAGCGAAGAAGGATTTTTCCTTCTTCAGTGGTTGTTGCCTTGATTTCTTTTACGCCCGGGACACGCTCAGACATTTTTTTCAGTATTTCATCAAAGATATCACGATGTCTTTCGTACAAAAATTGCGCGACAAGGGCCACGTTCTCGCCCTTTTCATTCAGATGTTCGGCGTAACCGGCGTCCTGACTTGAGCGGGCATATTCGATGTGAAAATTAGAGACATGCCAGTTTTCTATGAGTTTGCGGAAGGAGGAAACTACTTTGAATTTCTGAAACTGCCCCAATCCCTTTATCGCCAGAATATCTGGCGAATCAAGCTTCTGCTCGTCACGCTTTATCTCCGCGTCGGGTTTTCCGTAATCCTCCTCGTTTGTCACGGCCAGTCCCCTACCGTTCTGGAAATCCAGAAAATGCCAGGGCTTGCCTCGTTGTCCACGGCGATATTTCAACAATTCCCGTTCAACTACAGGGCGGTTGTCCTTTAGTCCTATGCGGAGAGAATATGTTACAAGAGGCCCCGATTTATCACGGAACTTGATATCGAATCCAATTGGGCCTGTCGCTTCACGACTTCTCACCTCTTTGAAGCCTCCGCGCCGGGCAAGCGCCTTGTCAACATTGTTCTGAAGAGCATCCCGCAAAAAGCCGAACACATCAAACAGCGTCGATTTGCCGGAACCGTTTGCACCTACAAGCACCGACATCCCGGATAAATTACTCAATTCAGCGTCTTTGAATACCCTGTAATTTTTAATGGCAATAGATTCTATCCGCATTTATTTATCCTTCCGCCTGCATTTATATTTTAGTGCAGTGAAATCTGAATTGCAAATACCCATCTGAGTTTGCATTTTTGAGGACGTGTATTGACTTTTTCCAACAACAGAAAATATTCCTCGCCAGCGCCGGTTGACTGTATCTGAACTTTAATCTAATATATGCCCGTTCTGACAACAATTCAGATGAACGGAGTTTTATAATGCTGAAAAAAATGATTTTCGCTCTTCTGGCAATCTTCATACTGCTTTGCGCCAACGCCTGTGGCGGCTCGGACGACGGCGGCGAGGGCGAGGGCGAAGGTGAAGGCGAGGGCGAAGGCGAAGGTGAGGGTGAAGGCGAAGGTGAAGGCGAAGGTGAAGGCGAGGGCGATTCCGAGGCCGAAAGCGACGGCGATTCGGATTCGGAATGGAACAGCGAATACCCGCAGCCGGTCTGCAAAAGTCCCGGAATACTCGGACCCATCCGTCCGTATTTCAAGGAAGTCAGTTCCGAATGGGCCATGGACGCCACTGGCCTTGACGTTCAGGGCAACCGCATAGCTTCGGTCGATATCGACAACGACGGCTGGCCCGATCTGATCGTCCACAAGGTGTCTTCCAACGTCCGCGACGACTTCGAAGCAAACCCTCCGACTGTAAACAAGCACATCTACATGAACCGTCCCGACCCGGATGACGCGACGAAGCGCGTATTTACAGATGTCACCCGCGAATCCGGTTTCACTGCCACGCGCGACGGCGGCGAAGGCCGTTCGGCGCAACTGGCGGTGTGGGGCGATGTCAACAACGACGGCAATCTTGACGCATTCAGCGGCAATTACTACGACGCAAACCACCCCGAAACCGACACCGGCGACCGCAACGAAATTCTGCTGGGCGACGGCAAGGGCGGCTTCACTCTGGCTCCGAAATCCGACATAACGGTTGAAGCCGGAGCATACAATTCCACCACCGGAGCATCCTTCCTGGACTACAATCTCGACGGCAATCTGGATGTCTGGGTAACATATTTCTATCAGAAATACGGCTATCTGCTTGCCATGCAGAACAGACTTTTCAAGGGCAACGGCGACGGCACTTTCGAAGATGTCACCGATGAAATGGGACTTACCACCGACGACAACGGTTACGACGACGGCACCAACCACAAGCCGTCCTACGGCGCCAGTGTATGCGACGTGAACAACGACGGACTGCCCGATCTTATAGGCTCTACATATGGTCGTCAGTTCAACGAACTGTGGGTCAACAAGGGCGACAGCTTCGAGGATGTAAGCCAGTCTTCCGGCTTCGCCTCGGACGACAACATGGATTTCAGCGACAATCAGTTCTACAGGTGCTACTGCACAGTTCACGAATGCAACCCCGATCCAGGCAATCCAAGAGTACAGTGTCCCGATCCGGCGGATTCATACTGGTCAAGCGACGACGAAAAAGCCTGGCGCAACGGCGGCAATACCTTCTCGACTCTCTGCGGCGACTGGACCGGCGACGGTTTCCCCGATCTTTTCAACACCGAAATACAGCATTGGCACATCGGGCAGTCGTCCGACCCATCTCAGCTGCTGGTAAACACGACTTCCGTAATCGGCGTCAAATTCGACCGTCCCGGACGCGAAGCTACCGGCCTGACGCGCGCTCATGTAGGTTCGGACTGGAACGAAGGCGACATAACCGCTGCGCGTTTCGATTTCGATCTTGACGGTTATCCCGATCTTTACCTGTGCAGTTCCGATTATCCCAATACCTGGGGTCGCCTCTATCATCAGGTCGAAGACGGCGTCTTTGAAGATGTCAACAAGGAAGCCGAAACCAAACACGAGCGGGCGCTGGGCATCACCACTTCCGACTTCGACCGCGACGGCGACCTGGACATGATAATAGGCTCCAGCACCATGCGCGAAAGCCCGTGGACAACGCCTCAGGTGTTCTTCTACAGAAACGAAATCGGGCAGTATTCCAACGCCGTCCGCCTGACGCTTAGAGGAAAAGGCGCCGGCTTTGCCAATGTCTCAGCCATCGGAGCCCGCGTGAAAATAAAAACCGGAGAACGCACACAGACGGAATGGGTTGACGGCGGTTACGGACACTTCGGCAACCAGAACGATCTGACGCTGACCATCGGCCTTGGACAGAGCTGTGTCATCGACGAACTCGAAATCACCTGGCCGAATTCCGAACTGAGCAAACAGGTCTTCCACGGAGTCCCGGCCAACTTCCACATCAGTCTTACAGAAGGCGGCGAGCTGGAATTTGTGGAAATGGTTCCCGGATCGGCAGCAGCCGAATAAATCCGCGCTGACATACGATTCCATTAAAGGGTCTTCCGGTACGGAGGGCCCTTTTTTTCGAAAAAATTGGCGGTGGAAGAGAAAATCCGTTAGTAAAATATTAAATAGTACAGTTGATATTCGCGTTCTTACAGAAACAGTGAAGAAGCATCCTGATAATGACTCTTCGAAACAATCCGGTCAGATGCCGTGCACGGAAGAATGACGCGCACGGAAAAGCCGAGTTTCGATGCAGTTGAAGGCGGAGGATTGTCTTTCGACAAACTGACTGATAAGACACAGGACGGTTTCTGAGCTTCTTTCTGAGCGGACCGTCGCTGAAAAAACATATAATCAAATGAATAAAAAACACTGAAGGAGCTGCTGCATGTCGAATTACGAATATCCGGGCTGGTTCACCGAACGCATAGTCAGTTTAGAAGAAGCCATGAACACACTGGTCAAATCCGGTTCGGTGGTAGCTTCCGGTTTCGCCACCAACGAACCGCACGCCTTCTATGAGAAGCTATGGGATCACATTCAGGCCAATGACATTCACGACCTCAACATCCGGCAGGCGCTTTTCATGGCGCCGCACAAGGTGCTTTTCGGCGACACGTTTTCGGCTCGTGGAAAGCTCGAAGGGCTGGCGGCATCTTCCGGTCCGCTGAAAGGTCTGGCCTCAAAAATCAACGCCGTCACGAAAAAACTGGACGGTCTGGGCCGCCTGATCGCCCATTATAAAGAACTTCAGGAACGCCGCATCGTTTTCACATCGCCTTTCATCGGCGCCGCCAACAACGTCATAATTCCGCCCAACGCCATCACAAATGCGCTTTATCCCGAATTCGTGGGGCGCAACACAACCCGCATGGGCATCACCGACATGCAGTCGGTGCATTTCCCGGACGGCACTTTCGCGCTTGGTTACGATTCCGACAACAACCCGAAAATCCACACCTGGATTCAGGTGATGACGCCGCCGAACGAAGACGGCGAACTCAGCCTGGGACCGGCCAACGGCGCGAACTCGGAAATCGTGGATAAGATTCTTGAGAAAAACGACGCCAACATCCTGCTTTTCATCAATCCCAAATATCCTTTCACGCGCGGACATGCCGATGCTCCGAATACGCTGCATATCGAGCGTCTTAAAGGTCTGGCCGAAAAGGGCAGGCTGTTCGTCGTCATGGACGACAGCCGCATTCCGTTCATGCCAAAGGGCAGTTTCGACAACCCCAAGCCGGAAGAAGTGAAAATAGCCGAGAACGTGGTCAACCATATCGAAATGAATCTGCGTTATACTGCGGGACGCGCCATTCAGGTCGGCATAGGCGGCACCGGAGTTCTGGCAATAAAGGCGCTCAAAAACGCCAGCTGGAGCGGACGGATTTATACCGAAATGCTGGAGCCTTTCACTTACGAACTGCTCGAAAGCGGCAAGATCGCCGGTTCGCACTTCATCCGTAGAGACGGCACGCGCGAGCAGCTTGACGGAAAAATCGTCTGCACCTTCAGCATGGCAGAAGAAGGCAGTGACTTTTATTCAAAGCTGCACAACAACCCGCGCGTGGTGCTGGCCACCGCTTCGCGCGTTGTAATTTCCGAAGGTTTCTATTATGGAATGGGAATCAACAACATTCTGTCCATCGACTTCAACGCCCAGGTCAACTCCGGCGGACGCTTCAAAAATCATCATTCCGGCATCGGCGGCGCAGCTCAGATTCATCGCGGTCTTACCAAGGGCGGCATTTCGTATCTGCTGCTCAAATCCACTTATCGCGGCCTAGACGGTCGCGAGGTTTCCGCCATAACGCCGTTCCTGCCCGAAGGCACGCCGGTCAGCATCAACGGACCCGACATGCTGGGAGGACGCGAAAATTCGCGTGTTTTCCTGGTGACTGAATACGGCCTGGCGCAGGTCAACGGACTCAGCCAGTCGCAGTTCGTGCGCACCGCAATCGGGCTGGCGCACCCGAAATTCCGTGAACAGCTGAAGCGTCGAGCCTGGGAGGAATTCAGAATCAAGGTTTAGTTCTGTCTTATAATACTGAAAAGGCGGGCCTTCTACGGCCCGCCTTTTTATTGCATTCAATGCGCGCGCGAAGCGCGCGCATTCGTCTTCAGATGCTTCTGCGCACGGCTTTAAAGGCCGCAAAGCCGTCAAGCTCGACGGCGGGACGGGTATCCATGTAAGGCAGACCGAGGTGTTCCTTCCATAATCCACGGTTTACTTCTGCGCTTTTCACAATCTCGAAATCCTTGAATTGCGAGAAATATTCAAGCTGATCCAGAGTTTCCTCGCGGGTGTAGGTGCAGACGGCAAACACCAGTACGCCGCCAGGTTTTACATAGCGGCGGGCGTTGTCCAGTATGGCGCGGGCGATTACCGCACGCTCGGCGATATCCTGCGGTCCGCGCCGGTAACGTATTTCGGGATGGCGGCGGATTATACCCAGCGCCGAACAGGGCGCGTCAATAAGCACGCGGTCGAAGGACGCTTCTTCAAGCCCCGGCAGCGCTTTCATCGAATCGGCCTCCAGAGTGCGGATAATGTCCAGCCCGCAGAGCTGCGACTGCGTCGCCAGCAGTTCCAGGCGCGCACCGTGTATGTCCAGCGAAAACACCTCGCCGGAGTTGTTCATCAGTGCGGCGGCCTGCAGACTTTTTCCGCCCGGAGCGGCGCACATGTCAAGCACGCGCATGCCCGGTTGCGGATCGAGCAGCACTCCCACAAGCTGCGCGGCTTCGTCCATGGCGTGACAGTCGCCGTTTTCCATCAGACTTCGCACGGCGCTGAAATCTCCGGCTTCGAAGGATACGGCATCCGGGGCATAGTCGCCCGGACGCGGATCGGCGCCGGCTTCCTGAGCAATTCTGAAAAACTCAACCAGATTATGACGGGAGCGGTTGATGCACACCGTAAGCGGCGGAATGCGGTTTACGGCTTCGGCGCGGGCCTTGAGCTGCGTCAGCAGAATGCGGCGGTCATCAACGCCGGAAGCTTCGATTTCCGCCGCCCAGCGTTCGAGTATCCAGCGCGGCGTAGAATGTTCCACCGCCAGACGTTCCAGAGCATCGCGCGGCAGCTCAGGCTCGTGTACATCGTCGCGCCACAAGCGCAGATACTTGCGCAGAACAGCGTTTATGAATCCCACGGCGTGTGTGCGATCTACCGAGCGCGCCAGTTTGCCGGCCTCATCCAGAACGGCATGCTGCGGAATGCGATCCAGAAAAATCAGCTGATAGAGCGACAGCCGCAGAATATTGAGCACCGGCGGATCGACCTTGACGGTCTTGCGCGCCGACAGCTGGCGAATCCACTGATCGAGCAGCAGCCGTTTGCGCAGCGTGCCGTAAAGCAGTTCGTTGGCCAGGCGTATGTCTTCGGATTTTACAGAGTCCGATTTTCCGGCGGCCTCGGCCCTGGCGATTTCTTTTGCAATCAGCCCGTGCAGCACCAGGTTCGAAAAAGAACCTTCGTGTTCCACCCGCAACAGAGCCTTAAGAGCCACGCGCCGGGCGTTTATGAAACCGCGACTGGCTGCGACCATTGAGGCGTGCGAAAAGTTGCGCGCTTTCAATTCGTCTCCCCGTCTCCGAAATGGAAACCTATTTCAAGCGGGCATCCGCACAGGAAAGAAGCTGTTTCCAGTTTTTTATGATTTTCCTGCTGACAGGTTTTTATGAGCAGACCGTCTTTTCCGCAGGCGACAATAAGACCTTTCTTAGTCGAACAGGCCACTACGGTTCCAGGTTCACCTGAAACACCTTCGGCGACTTCTGCTTCCCAGATTTTAAGGTAAGAATCGTTTATATAGGTGAAAGCGCCGGGCCATGGATTCATGCCGCGCACCTGACGTTCTATTTCGGCAGCGCTGCGATTCCAGTCGATGCGCCCGTCTTCCTTCTGCAGCTGCGGGGCGTAAGTCGCCAGACTTTCGTCCTGCTCACGCTCCACAAGCCCGCCGGAAGCGGCCAGTCGCACAGTTTCGCACATGCCTTCCGGCGCAACGGCTGCCATTTTCGCCGTAAGAGTTTCCACAGTTTCGTTTTTTTCGAGCGGGATTTTCTTCTGCCACAGCAGCGGACCGGCATCAAGTTTTTTAACGATACGCTGAATGCTTACGCCGCTTTCGGAAAAGCCGTTGATGATGGCCCAGTTTATCGGCGCCGCACCGCGCAGAAGCGGCAGAAGCGAAGTGTGCGCATTGAAGATTCCCAGCTTCGGCATGTCGATCAGCCACTGCGGAAGTATCAGGCCGAACGCCATAACGCAGAAAACGTCGGCATCGAACGCCGCCAGTGCTTCGCGGAAGCCTTCGTCACGATGCGATTCCGGTTGCAGAACGGCAATATTGTGAGCCAGGGCGAATTCTTTAACCGGAGAAAATTCAAGCTTGTGGCGGTCGCGTCCGCGCGTGCGGTCGGGACGCGTCACGGCACAGACGACATCGAAGCGTTCGTGCAGAACGGTCAGTGTCGGCAGCGCTATTTCAGGCGTGCCGAAAAATACGACCTTAACGTTCGACGTAGTCCGTTCCGGCATAGGAGTGTTCCTTGTTCCACTGGTTAACGCGACGCTGCGCCGACACCCGCTTCAGACTCGACAGATAGTCGATGAACATTTTTCCGTCAAGGTGGTCGGTTTCATGCTGAGCAGCGATGGCCAGCATACCCTCGGCTTCGATTTCGTGCGTTACGCCCTCAAGATCGGTATAACGCAGCCTGACAAACTCGGCGCGCGGAATTTCCTCGAAATAATTCGGCACCGACAGGCAGCCTTCTTCCATGCTGGTCTGTCCGCGTTTTTCCAGAATCTCCGGGTTTATCAGAGTCAGCAGCTGCGCCGGCTGGCCCTCTTCGGCTACGTCAATGGTTACAATGCGCAGGTTTGCGCCGATCTGCGGAGCGGCCAGGCCGACTCCGGGCGCCGCGTACATGGTTTCGGCCATATCCTCGGCAAGTTTGCGGATTTCGTCGGTGATTTCCTTGACTGGTTCGGCCTTGCGGCGCAGTTTTTTGTCGGGAATGGTCAGAATTCTGTAAATCATAACAACCTCTTTAAAACCGCCGGGTTCAGTGCGTCATTTCCTCGCCCAGCAGATAATGCATTCCGTCTCCCAGCGTAGTCGAATAAAGCAGCTTTTCCCTGAAGCGGTCAAGCAGGCGCTCCATGCGCTGCAAAGGATCGTCTTCAAGCAGCTGCTGGCGCTCGGATGGGGTAAGTCTTAAAAGCGCCGCAGCCAGCGGCACGAAATTTTCTATGGAAACCTGGCTGATTCTGTCCAGTGTTCCGCGCGGAATCGGATCAAGCAGGTTCTGAATGCTGGAATCCATGAAGAGCCGCATGATGTCTTCGCGCGCGTCGAAAATGCGCATCAGTTCCAGCTGATCGTTGTCTTCGTTGAGAATCTCCACAAAGACACGTCTGTACGGAAAAGACGAAGCTTCGTCAAGCAGCATGATTTTGCGTGTTCCGCGAATATAGGCGCTGATGCCGCCGCCGTTCATGCTGCGATGAGCTGCGATGCGTCCGATACAGCCGATACGGTGAATGCGATCAAGCGGAACGCCGTGATTGTCGATGTCGGCGAAACGGCTTTTCTGCAGGGCGAAAGCCACAAGTCCGTTGCCCTCTGCGGCATCAAGCAGCATGGCTTCGTAAGTCGGCTGCTGAATGAAAAGCGGCAGATCGGCGCCCGGAAACAGCACGACAGACGGCATGACGAACAGAGGCAGCGGTTCTGATATGTTGATTATGTGGTTCAATTTTTATTCCTGTCAGAAAAACGGGTTGTTTTCGCGCTCGAATCCAATGCTTGTGGACGGCCCGTGACCCGGATAAACTACCAGATCGTCCGGCAGACACAACAGTTTTTCTTTTATGGACTGCATAATCTGTCCGTAAGAGCCGCCGGGAAGATCGGTGCGTCCGATAGACATCTGAAATAGCGTATCGCCTGAAAGCATGAAACCGTCGCCCAGCAGGCAGACTCCGCCGGGAGTATGGCCGGGCGTGTGAATAACGCGCAGTTCAGATTTTCCGGCCTCAAGGACTTCGTTATCTTCCAGGTGCCCGTCAACGCGAGGAATTTCCACCTGTCCCATTCCGAACATGCGTGCCGCCGCCGGAGCCTGCCGCAGAAGCGGAACATCGTCGCCATGAATCTTCATCGGCAATTTCAGCAGATTCTGTAATTCCGCCGCCCCGGCGATGTGGTCGATATGCCCGTGAGTACAGATAATGGCCAGCGGCTTCAGATTGTTTTCCTGTATATAACTGACAATCTTATGATTTTCACCGCCCGGATCGACAACAAAAACCTCGCGGCTGTCTTCATCGCCGACGACATAGGTGTTTTCGAGTATGGGTCCGACTTCGAATGTTTTCAGAATCATCGGTATCTTTCCGCCTGTAAGACTTCACATCTCCGGAGTTCCCCGACAGAACCCGGTATTTTCTGTTATCCGTCCGGCAGCCGGAATAAAGGCTTCCGCCATCTGGCGCCGATCATGTTTCTGATGTTTCTTGCGCAGGAACACCGGACATCTTCTTACTTAATTATACGGTATTTCAGGCAAGTTGTAAACACCCGGACTGCACACTGCCGGAAAGCGGAAGCAAATCAGAAGCTTCCCGCAGGCTTTATATCGCCGCCAGGATTTTACAGCATGCTTTACGGTTGTTTTTCTGGCAAGTTCGATGTTGAAGTGAATTTTGCAGATTTTAATCTTCGTTCCGCTCATCTTTTTCTTGCTTAAGACATAAAAAAGATGTTTTATTGAATGAGCAACCACTCATAATGTAGCCTTGACGCCGAACATTTCGACTGGACCGGCATTCTGTGAAACTCGTAGCGATGTTATTGGATTCACGCGTGAAATTTGATTTTGTGCCTGAAATATTTCAAGCCAAATCAACAGGTTGCACGTTTCGAAATTTGTCTCTTATTGAGTAAGACACCGACTGATTATGCTTGACATTCACACCTTCGGATGTTAGAAAATCAGCGGTCACAACGCGAAACTATGAATAGAATACCGAAGTAATGGGTGTTTAAGCAGACAGATACAGGTTGCCGTGACTCGCTTAGCGGGAGACGGTCGTGTACTTCACTCTCAGGAGGATAGTTAAATGGCAAAAATACTGATCGTTGACGATGATCTCGACGTGGTCGAAGTCGGTCGGGTCATCCTCGAAGGCGAAGGCTACCAGGTAGTTACCGCCAACAACCGAGAAGACGGCATGGCAGCCGTCAAGGCCGAAAATCCCAATCTCATTCTGCTCGACGTTATGATGGAGCGCGAGGACGACGGCTTTGTCATGGCGCAGGACCTGCGTCGCGCCGGAAACAACACCCCCATCATTATGATGACCAACGTCTCCAAAGTCTTCGGACGTCAGTTCGGCGCCGATTCCGAAATGGTTCCGGTCAACGAATTCGTCGAAAAACCGGTTGATCCGCAGACCCTCAAGGCTCTGGTAAAGAAACATCTGGCTTAACGCGGCCAACAAGAAATCGAAAGGATGGTTTGCAATGCCTACTATTGAACGTGAGGACCTGCGCAAAGAAGTACTGGCCGTGGCCAAAGAGCTGGGCTCGAACCGCTCAAGCCTCATCCCGCTGCTTCAGGCCGTTCAGGCCCGTTACGGTTACGTTTCCGAGCATGCCATGCAGGACATCGCCGACGCCATCGGCATTTCACCGGTCGAAGTCCAGTCCGTGGCCACTTTCTATCACCTTATCAATACCGAGCCCACCGGCCGTTTCGTAATCCGTGTTTCGTCGTGCACACCCTGCATGATGGCCGGAGCCGAACGCATTATGCATCAGTTCGAGAACGAACTGGGCATCGAAGTCGGCGAAACCACCACGGACGGTGTTTTCACTGTCGAATGGACCAGCTGCATCGGAATGTGCGATCAGGGTCCCGCCGTGCTGGTGAACGACAGCGTATACACTTTCGTAACACCTGAAAAGGTTTACGCAATCATCACCGAGTGCCGCAAGGCCTTCTCCGGCCTTGGAGCCAAAGCCAACGGCCTTATTCCCAACAAACGCAATTCCGGTCCCATCCTCGAAGGCGTCAGCGCTCCCAACGCCGCGCTCAAAAAGGCTCTGGGAATGAAGCGCGTGGACGTTATCGCCGAACTGCGTGATTCCAACCTGCGCGGTCGCGGCGGAGCGGGCTTCCCGACTTCGCTCAAATGGCAGCTGGCCGCCGCCGCAAGCGATCCGGTCAAGTTCGTGGTCTGCAACGCCGACGAGGGCGAGCCGGGCACCTTTAAAGACCGTCTGCTGCTTACCGAATACATCGACACGCTGCTTGAAGGCATGACCATCGGCGGATACGCCATCGGTGCGAACACCGGCGTCATTTACCTGCGTGCAGAATACACCTTTATGAAGGCCGCTATCGAAGCCGCCATCGAAAAGCGTCACACCGAAAAGCTGCTGGGCGAAAAAATTCTGGGCAAGGATTTCAACTTCGACATTCATCTGCACATGGGCGCCGGCGCTTACGTGTGCGGCGAAGAAACCGCTCTCATCGAGTCCCTCGAAGGCAAACGCGGCGAACCGCGCAACCGTCCGCCTTTCCCGGTTGATACAGGTCTTAACGGACATCCGACCATCGTCAACAACGTCGAAACCTTCATCGACGCCGCCCTCATCGTCGATCGCGGCGCGGCCTGGTGGAAACAGTACGGCACCGAAAAGTCCAGCGGAACCAAGCTCTTCAGCGTTTCCGGCGACTGCGACAAGCCCGGCATATACGAATTTGCCTGGGGCCTCACCGTAAACGATCTGCTCAAGCAGGTCGGCGGAGAAGGAGCCAAGGCGGTTCAGATCGGCGGCGCTTCCGGCACCTGCGTTCCCGCCAAGGACTTCGGTCGTAAAATCTGTTTCGAAGACGTACCCACCGGCGGCTCCATCATGGTGTTCGACCATGATCGCGATATGCTGGAAATAGCTGAAAACTTCCTGGAGTTCTTCGTTGAAGAGTCCTGTGGAAAATGCGTACCCTGCCGCAAAGGCTGCCCGACTCTGCTGCGCGGAGTAGAAGAACTGCTGGACGGCAAGGGCTCGGTCGCTTATCTCAACAAGCTCAAGTCGCTGGCCGAAACCATGCAGTGCTCGTGCGTATGCGGTCTTGGACAGTCGGCGCCGAACGCATTCCTTTCAATTATAGCAAACTTCTCAGACGAAGTTCTGGGCCGTTAGATGCCAATAAAGGAGAATAGCAATGGCTGAAAACATCACCGCCGGCATCGGCGGACAGATCAGTATCAATATCGACGGCAGGGACCTTAAAGTTCCCTTCAACATGACCATTCTCGAAGCGGCCCGCGCCAACGGAATCCGCATTCCGACCTTGTGTTATCACGAAGACCTGTGCGTTTCCGGTTCCTGCCGCCTCTGTGTGGTCGAAATCGAAGGACAGCGCAATCTGCAGGCCTCCTGTGCTTATCCGATAACGCAGTCCATCAAGGTAAAAACCACATCGCCGCGCGTGCGCCGCGCCAGAAAGAACATCATCGAGCTGCTTCTGGGCGAACACTTCGGTGACTGCTACACCTGCAAACGCAACAAGAATTGCGAATTGCAGTCTTTAGCCGCCGAATACGGCGTGACCGAGTATACCTTCGGAAAAGAAGAAGGACCCTTCTTCGAAATCCTGGGCGACGGTCCAGTGGTTCGCGACATGAACAAGTGCGTGCGCTGCTATCGTTGCGTTCGCACCTGTCAGACTTTGCAGGAAGTTTCAGCGCTGGGCAAAATCAATCGTGGCGACGAAACCTATATCGGCTCCTTCATGGACCTGCCGCTGCTTGAAGGTCTGTGCGTGGCCTGCGGTCAGTGCATCAACCGCTGTCCGACCGGCGCTTTAACCGAGCACGATCAGACCGACGAAGTGTGGGCCGCCATCGACGATCCCACCAAGCACGTCGTCATTCAGACCGCCCCGGCTCCGCGCGCTGGCATCGCCGAAGCCTTCGGCATTCCCGCCGGAAGCGCCGTCACCAAAAAGATGAACAGCGCCATAAAGATGATGGGATTCGACAAGGTCTTCGACACCAACTTCACCGCCGACCTCACCATCATGGAAGAAGGAACGGAACTGCTGCTCAGACTGAAAGCAGCTCTGGTTGACGGCAACAAGGATGTCAAGCTGCCGCAGATAACCTCCTGTTCGCCCGGCTGGGTCAAGTTCGCCGAGCAGGTTTCACCCAAGCTGCTGGATCATATTTCCAGTTGCAAGAGCCCGCAGCAGATGTTCGGCGCGGTCATCAAAACCTATTACGCCGAACTGGCCGGAATCGACCCGAAAGACATCGTCAGCGTTTCTCTCATGCCCTGCACCGCCAAGAAGTTCGAGTGCGAGCGCCCCGAAATGTGCGACTCCGGTTATCAGGATGTCGATTACGCCCTGACCTCACGTGAGCTGGCCAAGATGATCAAGGAAGCCGGAATAGACCTTATGGCTTGCCCGGATTCGGAATTCGACGATCCGGTCGGTCTTGGTTCCGGCGCCGGCATCATTTTCGGAGCCACCGGCGGCGTTATGGAAGCGGCCATCCGCACCGCATACGAAATCGTCACCGGCAGAGAAATTCCTTTCGAGAATCTCGAAGTCAAACCGGTGCGCGGCATGGACGGCATCCGTTCCGCCGAGTTGCCTATAACCGGCGCTGTTGAAGCCTGGAAATTCCTCGAGGGCGCAACGCTGAAAGTCATGGTTGCGCATGGTCTGGCCAATGCCCGCAAAGTGCTCGAACAGCTCGCAGCCGGCGAACTGAGCGATTATCACTTCATCGAAATCATGTGCTGCCCCGGCGGTTGCCTGGGCGGCGGTGGACAGCCGATTCCGACCAACCCGGCCATCCGCAAGGCCCGCGCCGAAGCCATCTATCAGGAGGACCGCATCATGCCCATTCGCAAGTCGCACAAAAACCCGGTCATCGACAAAATTTACAAGGAATTCCTGACTGAAGGTCCCTGTGGACACAAGAGCCACAAGCTGCTGCATACGCATTACAAAAAACGCGGAACGCAGATCGTATAAGTAAATCCACCTTGGCAGAACGCCCTCCGTCTTTACGACGGGGGGCGTTTTTTATGCATGGCATGATTGCACGATGTTGAAAAAGCGTGTAAGTTTAAACGCGTAGTTCAACTTCGTCTGCGGGTAGTTTACATGAGCATATTCGAAATCATAATGCTTATCTGTTTCGGCTCGGCTTGGCCCTTTGCCATAGCAAAGTCTTACCGGTCGCGTTCGAACGGCGGCAAGAGCCTGTTTTTTCTGATAATCATCGTGATCGGCTACATCATGGGAATCATGCACAAGGTCTTCTACAACTTCGACGCGGTGGTATACTTGTATCTTTTCAACGGACTGATGGTCGGCGTTGACATCGGTCTGTACCTGCGCAACCGGCGCATTGGCCGCGAGCAGAATTACGCAGTCTGAAAAAGCGCTGCAGAAATTCTGGAGACTGGCGCACAGTATCTTACAACTGCAAAGAAAGGAGCCGTGAAATGGGAAGCAAGGGACGTGAAATAGTAGGGATGAATGTAGAACGCGTCATCGAGTTGCTCAACAAGGCTTTTGCCGACGAGTGGCTGGCTTACTATCAGTACTGGTTGGGCGCAAAAGTCGTCGCCGGTCCCATGAAAGACGCCGTAATCGCCGAGCTTATGCAGCATGCCGCCGACGAACTGCGTCACGCCGACATGGTTTCGAACCGCATCATTCAGCTGGGCGGAGTGCCGCTGACCACTCCCAAAAAGTGGTTTGAAATGACCAATTGCGGTTATGATGAGCCGGTCGATCCTTTTGTAAGAACAATCATCGAGCAGAACATCAAAGGCGAGCAGTGCGCCATTTCGGTTTACCATGCACTCATTCAGGAAGTCGGCCTTAAAGACCCCGTAACCTACAACATGGCGATTCAGATTCTTCAGGACGAAGTCGAACATGAGGAAGACCTGCAGGCTTTGCAGGACGACTTGGAAATGATGCTGAATCACAAGCGCTGAAAATTAAAGTCTGCGACAGAAAGCCCCGGTCCGGTCCGGGGCTTTTATTTATTCCGAGGCTTTTTCAGGTAATCGACGACAAAAGGACATTCCGGGTCCGGCTGTGAGATATCGCCGTAATAATGCTGCGTTACGGCATGGCAGCCGCCACGGCATATATGCAGATATTCGCAGGAAGCGCATGGCTCAGGGGCGTTTTCGCACCAGTTGCGATAAGCGTTGAACTGCCGGTTCGTGTCCCACTGTTCCGCCACTTCCGCCGCTTCGCAGGCTTTTTCTTCCACAAAACTGCAGACCGAAAGCGCGCCGTCGGAGCGCACGCCCAGCAGATGGTTGCCTCCTTCGCAACCCAGAACGCCGTAGAACTCCATCACTTCGCGCGCCGGGCGATGACAGGCGATGAAAGGCACAAAAGAACAGTCGGCTTTAAGCGGAACTCTGTATCTCTCAGTCAGTTCAAGCAGTTTCGGGTAGAGCGTGCGAGTCTGTTCATCGCTAAGGCGGAACTGTCCGTATAAAGCCGCCGCTCTTCCGCCCGGCTTGTAGCGCAGAAACTCCACGTCGTGCAGTTTCAGCTTTTTCGCCAGCCTGACTACATTTTCCATCTGATCGAAACTGCGCCTCGAAACCACCATGTTTATTCCGCAGCGTACCCCGGCTTTTTTCAGAAGCTTCAGGCCGTTCAGCGCCGAAGAAAAACTTCCGCCGCGCCGGTTGATTGCATATTCGTCACTGGTTCCGTCCAGAGAAACGTTTACCTGTCCGAAAATGCGACAGCGCCGCGCCAGTTCGGACGTTAATTCATGGCCGTTGGTGGTGAGATTGGGAACCATTCCCTGCATGCGCGCGTATGCCGCAAGATCAAAGAGGTCTGAACGCAGCAGCGATTCTCCGCCGCCCAGCGCCACATGAAAAACTCCCATGTCGGCCAGCGTCTTCAGCACCATGCGCCATCCGGCCCCGGAAAGCTCACCCGGATCGCCTGCAGGAGTGGCGCCGGTATAGCACGAGGCGCAGGCCATGTTGCAGCGATTGGTAATCATCAGATGCGCTTCAGTTGGCGCGCTGAGATGTCTGCGTGTGCCGCTCCATGCCGGATGTGGGGCGTAACCCAGCTTAAGCAGAAAGTTGCGGCTCACGAAAGCCAGCAGTGCCGGTTTTTCGAGGCTGACTATTCCGCCGAAATGTTCAAATCGCACTTTCATGCAGGCATATTGTCATCTGCATTTGCTGAAGTCAAATCAGAAAAAAGCAGACATTTCATGTTCTGTAATGTGCAAGTGCCGCACTTTTAGCTTGCAGACGACATTGCTTGCAGGCATTATTATTGACCGGAAAACAGTAATTCAACCGCTCCGGTGAAAAGATGTACTCAAAAAACGCCTCACAGATAATTTTTTTTCTCCTGATACTTTCAATCCTTGCCTGCCCGGCCTGCTCTTCGACAAAAGTCGAGACTGACAACGGCGGCGATAATGGAAACGACGCCGACGGCGACGAACCGATATACATTCCGCCCGACGGCGATTCGAACGGGCATTCGGACGGCGACACTGAAAATTACGAAAGCGCCGAATCCGCAGAGGAAGAAGAGGCCAGTCTTTGCGGTGTGGGCGACGACGAAAAAGAACCGCAGAAGACCCTCAAGATTTACGGCGGTGTGGACGGCCCGGAGCTGTACGACATCCCGGAAGCGCAGAAAATGTCCATCGGCGCACTTATCGGCAGCAATTACGGCTGGAGCAATTTCTGCACGGCGACACTCATCGCCGACAATGTGGTTTTAAGCGCGGCTCATTGTGTGCGCGGCGGATTTATGACTCCCGATCTTCAACCGGACGATGTGAAATTCATCATCGGGCGCGACGCTGCAAACCCGGACTACACTTTCGATGTCGAAGCGATTTACGACAATCCAGGTTACGAACAGGGCGACCCCGACGCGGCTTCACACGATCAGAGCATACTTATTCTTAAGGAATCGGTGCGCGACACAATTCCAGACATCCGTCCCATCCCGTACAATGTCGAAGCGCTTGGAAGCGCTTTCGTCGGAGAGCATGTGCAGAATGTCGGCTTCGGTTCCACCGACAAAGCGGCGGGCGACAGCAACACTGAACGCTGGTGGACAACCGAGCTGGTTTCTTCGCTTGAGAACAATTCCTTTACCGTTTACGGAGAGGGCATACACGGCGTATGTTTCGGCGACTCCGGCGGACCTTCTCTGTATATGATGAACGGCGCGCTGAAGGTTATCGGCACCGTCTCGTGGGGCGACGAAAACTGCGTGGGTTACGATCATTTCGCGCGCACCGACCGCGACGCCGAATGGCTGATGCAGTACGCCGAACCCTACGAAGACTGCGGCGATCTTGATGAAGCCGGCGAATGCATCGAAGGCACGGCGCGCTGGTGCGAAGACGGAGTCGTAAAGGAAGTCAACTGCACGCAGCAGCTGGAAATCTGCGGAACCGACGGAAACGGCGACAATCGCTGTCTGCCCGACCCCTGTGAAGGACTTACGCAGCAGGGCAGCTGCCTGCCGGGCGAAATCGCCACATGGTGCGAAGACGGCCAGATCAAACAGCGTCATTGCGAGCCATGCGGTCAGATTTGCGACTGGACCGGTTCTGCACTGGGATATTATTGCAGCGACAGCGCCACAAGCGGTAAAAGCCGCGTGAATTCCTGTCGTGGAGAATGCAGCGCCGATGAAAACACCGCTTCCTTCTGCGTCGGCGCAGAAGAGCGCCTGTGTTTCTGCGACGAAATCAGCTCAAGCCTGCAGGCTATCGACTGCAACGAAGTCTGTGCCGAGCAGGGACTGGGCAAGGGCTACTGCACACGCCTTGAAGGATTCGACAACCCGCAGTGCATATGCGAAGACAGCTACGATCCTGGAGACTGCGGAGGTCTTGATTACGCGGGCTGCTGCAACGGCGACAGCGTCACATGGTGCGAGAACGGCAGCGTGATTTCACTGGATTGCGCAGAAGAATACGGCTCGTCCTGCGGCTGGGTGGATTCGGTCTACGGATATTTCTGCGGTGCTTCAGGCGCCGATCCAACCGGAAAACATCCGCTGACATGCGGTGCGGAATAACGGAACTCTCCGTCTTAAGCGTTTAAAAACACAGGCGCTTCTTGCTATTTCTGCCGCGTTTGTTTAAATTCAATTAAAGTTTCAGGCAAACGCTCATGGAGGGTAACGTGATCGAAGGTTGGTTCAGGGCAAAGGACGGCACTTCGCTGTATTACAAAGTCGAAGGCGAAGGAATTCCCATTGTGCTTTCCGACGGCATCGGCTGCGACGGTTACGCCTGGGCGCATTTTCTGCCGTTCTTCAGAGACAGATTCAAAATCGTACACTGGCATTATCGCGGTCACGGACGCAGCGAAATGCCGCACGACATGGAATATGTTTCAATTCCCGATATCTGCGAAGACATGAATTGCCTCTTCGAGGAACTCAAGCTGGAGCCGGCAATAATCGTCGGGCATTCCATGGGCGTCCAGGTGGTGCTTGAATTCTGGCACATGTTCCCCGAAAAAGTGCGCGCCATAATTCCGGTGCACGGCAGCTACGGTCATCCGCTCGACACTTTCCACGATAACAGAATTCTGGCGACGCTTTTCCCGTATCTTAAAAAATTCGCCATCGAACATAAGGCGGCGGCGCAGAAGTTCTGGGAAGCCATAGTGCCGACCAAACTGGCGATGCTGGTTGCAACCACCTTCGAGGTCAACGGGCGGCTCATCAACGAAGACGAATTCTGGCCTTACTTCGAGCACATCGGATACGTTGACGTGGAACTGTTTGTGCGCATGCTCGAAAAGGCGCAGAACCACGACGCGCAGCACTTTCTTAAAGACATCAACGTGCCGGTGCTTATTATCGGCGGCGAAAAGGACACCTTTACGCCCGGCTGGCTGGCGCGCAAAATGGCGCGCATGATTCCGGGCGCGCAACTTATGATGATTCCCACCGGCAGCCATACCGGCATGATGGAAATTCCAGAACTCTTCCTGCTGCGCGTGGAAAAATTCCTGGAGAAGAAAGTTCTCTCAGCCTCAGCGCCTGTCAAGCCCCCTGTAAAAACAGCGGTTTCTGAAGCTGCCGAACCCGTCAAAGCCGTAATTCCGACTGATAAACCGGCAGAAAAGAAAAAGCCCTCAACGGCGAAGAAACCGGCAGCAGCCCCCAGGAAAGCCGCCGCAGTCGCACCGGCACCTGCACCCGCGAAAACGCCCGCACCCGCAGAGGCGAAAAAAACGGCGGCGAAAAAAGCCGCACCGACCGCAAAGAAACCGGCTTCCACCGCAAAAAAAGCGCCTGCGGAATCAAAAGCGGTGGCAGCAGAGAAAACAGCGCAGAAGAAAACCGCCGCAAAAAAGACGGCGGCGAAAAAAGCAGCTAAATAAACATTATTTCTCAGCCACGTAAAAAATTCACCGCAGCAGTTTTCTGATTGTGCGGGTTGGAACAAAGCGCCTGCCGATGATTTCGATGAAGCGCCGCAGATCGCGCCTGTACAAGGCATGGTTGTAGAAGCAGCGGTAAAAGCAGGTGCAGTCTGGCGGAACCAGGCGCGCCACTTCGCGCTGCATGACATCATAATTGCGTACATGAGCGGCGTTTACATCCGAAGCCGGGCGGTCGTGGCAGGGCTGAACCCGCCCGTCCGGCGCCACCGTAAAATAACCGTCGGCGGCGTAGCAGGGCATGCGGAAACGTCCGCGCGCGAACTCCAGCATGTCGTCTAAAAAGCGGTCACTTTCCGAAACGCGACAACCGGCCCGGCGCAGACGTTTCAGCTCTTCCGTAACCGCTTCAAGCCGGGCGAAATCTTCCTCTCCTGCAAAAGTCAGTTCTGGATGATGCCCGCGATACTCGAAGTTTTCTTCAGGTGCGGCGGTGTGCACCATGGAGAATGTAACGTCGATGCCGGCTTCATCGGCCATGCGCACTATGCGCGGCGCTTCCTCAACGTTGAGACGCGTCAGCGTTACAATGGCTTCGGTTGAGAATCCGTATTTGCGGGAGGCGCGTTTAATCAGCTCCAGGCGTCCGAAAGCGTCCTTGCGGCTGGGTCCGGCGCCGTCGATGAGATCGAAGGAGAATGTCAGAAAATCGAGCCTGCGCAGAGTTTCGAGCCGGGCTTCGTCAAGCAGCAGACCGTTGGTGATTACGGAAGTCACCGCACGCGGCGAAGCGTAATTGACGAGTTCCGCCAGGCCGTCATACAAAAGCGGCTCGCCGCCGGTGAAGACAAAGGCGCGATGCCCGCCCGAAATAAAAAGGTCGATAACGCGTTTCCATTCCGCCGCAGTCAGTTCTTTTTCGGGGGCTTTGCGAATGACCTGACAGTAGTCGCATTGCAGATTGCAGCGACGCGTGAGCATCAACCCCACGCCGGTCAGTTTGTGCGTAAAAACCATACTGCCGAATTTTATGAGGCGCGAGATTTTCATCTGACTACGCCGATCTTGCGATTTCGCAGCACCAGCGCATATTTGGGTCCGCCCGCCCCTATGAATTCGGGCAGGTACTTTACGTCAAGAGCAGCCATTTCAAGCGGCAGAGGCAGGCGCAGCACATACGCCGCCTCGCAGCGCCATCCGGCGCGTTCAGCTTCGGCCCGCAGTGTTTTAAGCGTAATCGCTCTTACGCGTTCGCCTTCAAGCAGCGATTGTGCGGCAAACCAGGGTATAACCGCCGGACAGTATGGATTCGCTTCAAAAATCACCGCCATCCCGCCGGGCCGTACTATGCGCGAAAATTCCTCAAGCGTCTGAACGCGCGCCGGGCTTTCGTAATGGTGAAACAACGAAAAAGCCGTCACGGCGTCGAATTCGTCGTCGGAAAAAACCAGCCGCACCGGATCGCCGGGCGGAGGCTGCAGAATCCAGTCAACTCCGGCAAGTCTGCGCTCACGGGCCTTCCGCAGATTGCTTTCAAGCAGATCGGAAGCCGCCAGTCTGCCGAAGTGACCGGCCAGCTCGCATTCGGCGCGCCCGTCCATGCAGCCGATGTCGGCCAGCGCCAGATGTTCAGGTGTGCCGAGATGCTTTTTCAGCACCTTCAGCAGCAGCCCGGTCTGGATTTTCCACAACCTGTCGAACAGCATTGATATCCTTCCTGATGTTGCTCTGAAAATTCTAACCCAGTCCGGCTCATACACACAAAATATATGAATATTTTCCATTTCGGCTTCTGACAGTGGCATAATACGCACACAGAGTCGCGGTTTATCCTGAAGGAGAAAACTGCGGGAACGATGAACAATAATGATTCGACAGTGGGGGAGTAGGAACGGCAAGGTATCGGCATTGCCGTGCGGACAACGAAGGCGGCAGAAGTCCTTCTGGCGGATTCTGTGAATTCGTGGTAATAATAGAAAATGTTTAAAAAAGAACAGCTATGGAAGAGGATACTGTTTCTGGGCGATTTTCTGATCGTGGCCCTTTCGGTTTATATCGCCCTTATTCTGCGTTTTTCCTTCGACCCCTACCAGTGGTTCAGCAGCGCCTTCGATCCTTTCAGGGTCTTCACCGGCGCTTCCACAATTTCCATTGCGGTGGTCATGCTGGTTTTTTCGCTTACTGAAATGTACCGCATCGACGTTAACCTGAACCGATTGAAGCAGATAATACGACTTATGATGGCGCTTCTGGCTTCGATGATAATTCTGTCTTTCGTGTTCTACTGGATTCCGCATTATCGCCTCCTGCGGCTGGGTCAGATTTACATGTTCGTCTCGATGTTCGTGGTGCTGGCCGCCTGGCGTTACCAGTTTTTCACACGCGTGTTTCCGCGTCTGCCGCGCAAGCGTGTACTCATAGTCGGCGCAGGTGACAGCGGACGGATGATGATGGACGCCTTCAACACGCATCGCGACTCGCTTTACGAACCGGTCTGTTTTCTTGACGACAATCCGCAGCTGCACGGAGAAGAAATAAGCGGGCTCAAGGTCCTGGGCGATTCCGACAAATTGGAATCATGCATCGACAGCCTGAACATCGACACAATAGTGGTGGCGGTGAAGGACAAAATCGGAGAGAAGCTCACCCGCAACCTGTTGAACTGCAAAATCAAGGGAAAACACATTGTAGACGCCTCCAGCGTTTACAGGGAAATTTCCGGCAAAATCCCGATTCTGCACATGCAGGATCAGTGGTTCATTTTCGGCCCCAGTTTTCAGCTGGCCGCCAACGTATGGACGCGACGTTTCCAGCGCGTTTTCGACATCTGCGTCAGTGTCTTCATGCTGTTGCTGTGCGCACCCCTCATGCTGCTGGCTTATCTGGCCGTCAGGCTTTCGTCTCCCGGCCCCGCAATTTTCAAACAGGAACGCGTCGGTCTGAACGAAAAACCCTACATGCTGTACAAGTTCAGAACCATGGTGCAGGACGCAGAAAAAAACACCGGAGCCGTATGGGCGCAACAGAACGACCCGCGCGTTACCGGATTAGGGCGCTTTCTGCGCCGCAGCCGCATCGACGAGCTTCCGCAGCTGTGGAATGTGCTTAAAGGCGACATGAGTTTCATCGGTCCGCGTCCCGAAAGGGCAGAGTTCGTCGAAAAACTCAAGCTGCGCATTCCGTATTATTCGCTGCGCTTCATTATGAAACCCGGCCTGACCGGCTGGGCGCAGGTTAATTACCGTTACGGCGCCAGCGAGGAAGACGCGCTGGAAAAACTGAGATACGAACTTTACTACCTTCAGGAAATGTCTATTTTCCTGAACCTGATAATAATGGTGCGCACCGTTCAGACTGTGCTGTTTCATCGTGGGTCGTAATGCATCGGTTGACAGATGACCCTCAAATGTGTTATTGAGCCGGTTCAGGGCGAATATGAAAGCAGGAAACACTGATGGAAAATTCCACGCAGATAATCATAAAAAGATATGCCAACCGCAAACTCTACGATACCAGTCGCAGCCGTTACGTCACGCTTGAGGAAATCTCTCAGATGGTGCACGACGGGCACGACGTGAAAATACTCGACCATAAATCCAAAAAAGACATCACTTCCATTACGCTGGCGCAGATCATCTTCGAAAAAGAAAAGAAGCAGCGCATACTGCCGTCTTCAACGCTTATCGACACCATACGCTCCGGCGGCGAAGCCATTTCGGGCTTCATCCAGAAAACCGTCAAGTTCGGCAGACTCAAGGAAGATGTTGAGAAAACCAGCGAAACATTCGAGCGGCTCCTGAGTTCCAAGGTAATTTCCCGTGACGAATGGGTAAAACTGCTGCACGATCTTTACGACGCCAGCTTCCAGAATCTTGAATCCCTGCAGAAAAGAGTGGACGAGAAAATCAAGTCCGCCGCCGGACAGGTTTCCAACCTGGGACTGATGCGCCGCGAAGTGGACGCCATTAAAGCCCAGGTGGCGCTGCTTGAAGAAAAAATAGATTCCCTCGAAAAAACGATCAGAGAAAACAGCCCGGAATAATCAAATCTCACGCTCTCAGTCGCTTTCGATACTTTCGAGCAGCTGCGGCAGTTCGGCCAGACTGTTGATGTGCCAGTCTCCACCGCAGTGACGGTCAGGCCCGACGATTACGCAGCGGATTCCGCCGTTCCGCGCCGTCATTACATCGAATTCCGAATCCCCAACCAGAACGCATTCCCGCGCTTCCACCGCCAGACGATCCAGAATGGTTTCCACCACAATCGGGTAGGGCTTGGGCCAGGCCAGCGTGCGGGCATGAACGACATATTCGAAATACTGCGCCAGACCGAAATGCTCCAGCACTGCAGGCGTGGAGTCGCCGCGATTGGTGGCGATGGCCAGCCGGTAACGCCCGGCGCACCATGCAACGGCCTCGGCGGCGTAGGGTTTCAACTCCAGGTGGTTCAGATGCCCGCCCATGTCGTAAACTTCTTCCTTGAATTTGCGGGCCAGTTCGCGCTTGGCCGGATCGGGAATGAGTTTCTCCAGAATGCCTTTTTCGGAGCCGGTGTAAAAATACTCCTGCTTATCGACAGGAAAAGGTTCGTCTATGTATTCGAAAAGACGGCGGAAGAAAATCAGTATGGCGTCGGCGGAGGAAATCAGCGTTTCATCCAGATCGAAAATAACGGCTTTGAGCATATGGCGTCCTTTCACTGCGAGTGCGGCTCGCGCGGAAATCTTAATGGTCTGTTTAACAGATTTGACTGATTGTGGCAAATATGGACTGAGCAGAATAAATATTCGACATATATTTATGGCAAAGCTATAATCAAAAAAAGATGTGAGAGAAAATATTTTACACTTGACAGAGGCAATGCAACAGCTATACTTAAATACAGCATAGTCGCCAAGCCTCTATTCCTTCGGGAACACGCTCAAATGTGGCGGCTTTTTTTTTGGGATTTGACGTGAACGGCAGACTCGCTTATACAAAACCAGCTCTGACAACAGAGGCACAGGCCGAATTACTGCTGAGAAGAGGTCTGGTGGCAGACCGCAGCATTCTGATTGAACGTCTTTCACACGTCAACTATTACAGATTGAGCGCCTACTGGTATCCGTTCAAATTGCAGGATGACAATTTCAAGGAAGGCACATCCTTCGAACAGATATGGCGGCGTTACACTTTCGACAGACAGATACGTCTTCTTTTGATGGATGTGATTGAGAGAATTGAAGTTTCCGTAAGAACCATCATGGTAAATGTGTTTGCACTGAAATTCGGGGCTTTCGGTCATCTGGAAGCCGCTAATTTTTCATCAGAACGAACTGGTGAAAATAATGACAGGCATACCAAATTCCTGGAAAAACTCAGAGAAGAAGCAAAACGCAGTCAGGATGAATTCATAAGGCATTCCAGGATGACTTACTGCAAATGGCCCGATCTTCCTTTGTGGAAAGCCGCAGAAATAATGAGTTTTGGTAACATGTTCACCATGTTCAGAATGCTCGAACATAACCTGAAGAAAGAAATATCTTCAAGATATGATCTTCCAGCTGTTGTTTTTGAAAGCTGGCTCGATTCTCTGAATTATATCCGCAATGTCTGTGCCCATCACGGCAGGCTCTGGAACAGAATTCTGGCTATAAAACCTAAAATACCTAACAGGAAGAATCGACCGGATTTTCATCATCCAATCAGTCTGGAAAATAACCGGATTTTCTCTCTGCTTACTGCATCAAAATACATGCTTGATATCATAGCCCATCAAAGCAAATGGAAAAACAGGCTTATTTGCCTGCTGGAAGAGTATCCAGACATACCGATTAATGAAATGGGATTTCCTGAAAGATGGGAACAGATTCCGATCTGGATCGTATGATTATTTTCCTACACGTCTATTTCTACACGTCCCGGCCCTGAAGCAGTTTGCGAAGTTTATCGACGGCCTGTTTGTGCAGCTGCGAAATGCGCGACTCGGAAAGGTCCAGCACCTGCCCGATTTCCTTGTAGTTGAGTTCCGAGTAATAATAAAGCGACAGCACCAGATACAGCTTTTCCGGCAGTTCACGCAGAACAGTCGTCAGCTGTTCTATTATCGACTCCTGTTCGAGACGTTGGAAGGGTTCGCTGTGCTCCTCTGACGAATAGTAATAATTGCGGGCGCGGTCTTCTCCGATATTCTGCTGAAAGTCCTCAAGGTCAAGAAAAACGTACTGCTGCGTTTCGTTCAGCAGTTCGTGAAGTTCATCAATGCTGCACGCCAGACGTTCTGAAAGCTCCTCTTCGGTGGGCGGTCTGCCGTTTTCTGCTTCGATGGCTCGCGCGGCGTCCTCGATGCGGTTGGCCCGTTTGCGGTTCGAGCGCGAAAGCACGTCGTAGCTGCGCAATTCGTCAATGATCGCTCCGCGCACGCGCAGTTCGAGGTAGCGCCGGAAGCTTTTTCCGCGCGAGGGGTCGTATTTTTCGACGGCGTCCATCAGACCCAGAACGCCGGTAGAAACAAGATCGTCCAGAGCTATGCTGGAAGGCAGGCGGTTGTGAATGTGCAGGGCGATGCGTTTGACCTGCGGCAGATGATCGACTATGAGACGCTCACGGTAAGCGCGATCAGAGCGCTTGAGAGGTATTTCAAGGTCTTCCTTTTCGACCTCGAATTCTTTTATGATGTCGTTTGCGTCTTCCACTTCAATTCCCTTTGAAGACGGTTGTTTATACGGAAAGTGTCCGGCGCTATTCGGCCAGACGGTTCCACAAAAACAGGTTGTCCGGCACCTGATCACGCTTTTTAAGCAGCTCTGCGGCGATCTTCTTCAATTCGCGCGAAGCGCCGGAGCTGGGAAATTTCTCGACAAACGGCACCTGGCTGTTTACGGCTTCATGCACTTTTTCGTCGCGCGGCATGAAACCCAGAAAATCTATGGCGACTTCAATGAAGTTGTCTGCGATATCGCACAGCGTCTGATAAACCGAAAGCGCATTCTGCTCACTTGCAGCCTGGTTGACTACAAGCTGAAAGCGCTTCACCGCATATTGACGGTTCAGAACTTTAATGATGGCATAGGCGTCGGCCAGCGATGTAGGTTCGGGCGTGGCGATTATGATGATGTAAGAAGCCGCCGATGCGAAATAGAGCACATGCGACGAAATGCCGGCTGCCGTGTCGATGAGGATTATATCGTATTTGTCCGAAAGAGTTTCGAGTTGCGCCACAACCTGCGACTGCTCTTCGGGTTTAAGATCGGCCATGGCCGAAATGCCGGAAGCCGCAGGCAGAATGCGTATGCCGCCGGGTCCGTTGGTTATTACCTCTTCGATGGTTTTCTCGCCCGAAATCAGATGCGAAAAATTGAATTTCGGCCGGATATTGAAAAGGATGTCCACGTTGGCCAGACCAAGGTCGCCGTCTATGATGAGCGTGCGTTTGCCGTGGTTGACGAATTCAACTCCAAGATTGACGCAGAGGTTTGTTTTTCCCACTCCACCCTTGCCGGATGTGACGGCTACCACCAGGGGAGCTTTGCGTCTGGCGACTGTGCCGGAACTGCTCAAGATTTCATCTCCTTAATAAAGTATCCGAATGATTAATATCCTTCTTAATCATGCAATATTATTACATCAAAAGCAATTCCGCCAGTTTCGAACTGCTGGCTGTCAGAAGATCGTCGGGCACACGCTGTCCGACTCCGAAGTATGAAAACGGTTTTTCGGACTGGAAGTACGTATTCAACAGCCCGCCGTATGTCAGACTTTCGTCGAGTTTGGTGAAAATGAGATTCGAGAAGCCGCGTCCCAGATAAATTTCTGTAAAAGCCTGCAGATCACGTTCTTTGGTGTTGGCCGAAAGCACCAGATGTTTTTCAAGATCGGGAACGACTGAAATCATGGTGAAAAGCCTGTCCATGGCGGCCTGATCGTGCGGATTCTGCCCGGCGGTGTCGATAAGAATGACCTGCTTGGAAGAAAGCACGCGATGAACCTTGCGCAGTTCGAGGTCGTTGGTCGCCATCAGCAGCGGAACGTCGATGGTGGTGGCGAATTTGCGCAGCTGATCGACCGCGCCGACACGGAAGTTATCCAGCACGATAAGACCAACAGAAACCTCCCTTGCCGTAAGTTCCGTTGCGATTTTGGCGATGGTGGTCGTTTTTCCGACGCCGGTCGGACCGATCAGCGCCACATTGCGTTTTCTGCCGCGCTTGAGTCCCACCAGAGCGCCGTCACAACGCACATTGCTGTTTATAAGCCCCGCCAGATACTCGCGCACGCGCTCGCGATTGCCCAGTTGTGAAGGCTTGAAGCGCCGCGAAACACGCCAGATCATTTCGGAGGTGATTTCACGGTTGACGCCGATGTCCAGAAAATAACGCGCCAGATCGCGCAGTTCGTCCGAGAGTTCTCCGTCTTCGGGAGCGGTGCCCTCCAGATCGTCAACCAGCAGATCGGTAAGCTCCAGCGCCTCTGCCGCAGGCGGCGAAGGCGGTTCGCGGTATTCGGGCTGCGCAGGCAGCACACTCCGAGCTCTGGACGGCCTGGGTTCGGGGTGCGGAGCCGGACGCGGAGGAGTGTATTCAACTCCGGTGACTTTCGAATGACCGGCATAAAGCCGTTCAAGAATTTTCTCCGGCGAAAGCTTCAGTTGCGGCTCGTTCTGCACCGGAACGTCGTCCTCTTCTTCGGGCGGCATGGCGGTGACTTCAAAACGCTTCGAACGCGGGACGGTGGGCCCCTTGTTTTCGTTGACGCTGATAATCATGGCTTTCGAGCCCAGTTCCGCCTTGATTCTGCTCAGGCATTCACTGACGGTTTCGGCCTGATACTGTCTGATCTCCATGTTTTTCTCCTCAGATGGCTACCGTTCCAACGAGTTTTATTTCTACGCCCGGATCGACTTCGCGGTGAGAAATGACCGCCAGATCGGGCATGAATCTTGTTACAAAATTACGGATGGCGCGGCGGATTTCGGGCGACACCAGCAGCACCGGAGTGCCCGCGCCCAGACTGGCTTCCTGAATGCGTTTTTCAAGGCCGTTGAGTATGCGATGGGCCTGGTCCGGCGACAGCGCGGCCTGAATGTCGTCGTTTTCGAACTGCTGCGAGCTTCTGAAAATGTCTTCGATGCTGCGGTCGAAGGTGATTGCATAAATGCGGTTGTCGTGGGCTTTGAACTGCCCGGTTATGGAACGCGCCTGCCGCTGGCGCACCAGCTCGGTCAGAACTTCCGGGTTGCGCGTCTGCCCGACATAATCGGCTATGGTTTCGATTATGCCGCGCAGGTCGCGGATGGAGATGTTCTCTTTAAGCAGGTTTTTCACCACCCGCAGCAGTTCTCCCATGGAAAAGCGTTCGGGTATGAGTTCTTCAACCAGCTTGCCGTTATGTTTTGACAGAATATCAAGCAGCTGCTGCAACTCCTGACGGCCAACCAGTTCGTGTGCATGCTTCTTGATAAGCTCCGAAAGATGCGTGGCTATTACCGTAGAGCCGTCAACCACGGTATACCCCAGCGCCTCGGCGCGTTCGCGGTTGGCCTCGCTGATCCAGCGCGCCGGCAGCCCGAAGGCCGGTTCTATGGTATCGACGCCTTCGATTTCCTTGTCCACGTCACCCGGATTCATGGCCAGAAAACGATCTTTCATTACGGAATGAGAAGCTATTTCCATGCCGCGCAAAAGCACACGATAGCTCGACGGAGCCAGTTGCAGATTGTCACGGATATGCACCGGCGGCACGATGATGCCCAGCGATGCGGCGAACTGGCGCCGCAGTGCGGTTATGCGTTCAAGCAGTTCGCCGCCGCGATTGCGGTCAACCAGCCCGATGAGGTCGTAACCGACTTCGATGCTTAAGAGGTCGATCTGAAGCATCTGCTCGATGCGCTCTGCTTCCAGCTCGTGCGGAGGAACAGCCGCAGCGCCGCTTTCCGCAGCGCCGGTGCCGTCTTTTGCCGAACCTTCAAGGCTTTCCTCGGCAGACGGCATGTTTTTACGGCTGAAATACGCAGCGGTAATCATCACCGCCGAGAGCATGAGGAAAATTATGGTCGGCATGCCTGGCATGAGCGCCAGCAGAGCAAGAACGACGCCGACCACCATAAGCGCACGCCAGTATGCGAAAAGCTGCCTGAAAACATCTTCGCCCATATGAACTTCGGTTGTGGTGCGCGTAATTACGATACCGGCGGCGGTTGAAATGACCAGGGCGGGAATCTGCGACACCAGACCGTCGCCGACCGTCAGAATGGTATATGTGGCGGCGGCATTGGCGACCGGCAGCCCCTGCTGGGCCACTCCTATGATGAAACCGCCGACAATGTTAATGGCGGTAATGATAAGTCCGGCTATGGCGTCGCCGCGCACGAACTTGGATGCACCGTCCATGGCGCCGTAAAAATCGGCCTCGTGTTCAATTTCACGGCGACGGGCTCTGGCCTGGTCTTCGCGGATGATTCCTGCATTAAGATCGGCGTCTATGGCCATCTGTTTTCCGGGCATGGAATCCAGCACAAAGCGTGCGCCGACTTCGGCCACGCGTGTAGCGCCTTTTGTAATAACTACAAAGTTGATTGCAATGAGAATCAGAAAGATGATGATTCCAACTACAAAGTTACCTCCGACAACGAACTGTCCGAAAGATTTTATGACGTCTCCGGCAGCGTCTTCTCCGGTGTGTCCCTGAAGCAGAATAAGACGCGTCGAGGCTACGTTAAGGCCCAGACGGAAAAGAGTTATTATGAGCAGAATGCTGGGAAACACCGAGAATTCCAGCGGTTTCTTGACGTATATCGAATCCAGCAGAATCACCAGGCCTATGG